>NZ_CAWQOK010000158.1:0-25740 GCF_963896075.1 Proteus sp. G4415 | reverse complement strand
CCTATTCTTATTTTAAATATTATTGCTGATTTCTTTTTATTCATAAAAGATATGATGATGGAAAAACATGAAGTTAAGCAAGAACATAAAAATATGGAAGGAAATCCAGAAATAAAATCGGTACGTAGACAACTTCATCAAGAATTACTCGATGAGCCAATGAAACGTGTGATCCGCGACTCATCAGCTGTTATTGTCAATCCCACACATGTCGCGGTAGGTATCTACTTCGATCCTGATAATGGCATAATGCCAATAGTTTCATTGAGTTGTACTAATGCTAAAGCATTAGCAGTAAAGGCCTATGCCAAAAAAGTTGGTACACCCGTTATTCGTTATCCTGAATTAGCAAGGAAGCTACATCATAAATATCATTTATTTGAAGTGATAATAGATCAAGATTTATTAGATGTTATGGATGTTCTTATTTGGCTAAAAAGAGTAGAAATTGAAGGGTTATCTCGAGAAGAAATGGACTATATCAATAATTAATAAATTTAGTCGAAATATTTATAATTATGAATATAGACGTGTGTTTTATTAAAGTGGGTAATTAATAATTAAGTTAGAATATTATTATTAATTATTCATCATAGATGAAAGGATTATCATAATGTCAGCATATGAAAAAATGTCAGAAAAAGAATTAGATCAGCTCGCAAACTACATTGTTTCTATTGTACAAAATGGCGCATCTATCAAAGATGAAAGTGAAATTCCAGATGGATTTATGGAAGGGATTTATTCATTTGCGTATGATTTTTATCAGAAAGGGAAGTTAGATGAAGCTGAGGCGATTTTTAAGTTTTTATGTCTCTATGATTTTTATAATGTTGATTACATTATGGGACTTGCTGCAGTTAATCAATTAAAAAAGCAATATCAAGCAGCTATCGATCTTTATGCTTTAGCTTATCTAAATGCTAAAAATGATTATCGACCTGTTTTTTATGCTGGACAATGTAATTTATCAATTGGTGAAAAAGAAAAAGCTAAATATTGTTTTCATCAGGTGGCTAAAAATATTAATGATCAAACGATAAAAGAGAAGGCTAATAGCTATTTAGAGCTATTAAAAGATATTCCTCTTGTTGTCCTTAATAAAGAGGAAGAAAAGGAAGAAAAGGAATAATAGTATGAATAAGATTAATCAAAGTAATGAACATAGTAGATTAGCTTCGCCTTTTGTTTCTGAAGAAGTAAAAAATGTTATTAAAAATACTACTAAGCAAGCAAATGCAATTAATAATATAAGTAATTATGTGACTACTCAACAACAGAAGGAGAATCAAAGTAAGTTTGATATACCACTTCTTAGAGTACCTCATGAACAGGAGAGGAATGCGAAAAGAATTAATATTCAAGATGATCCACAATATAAAATGACGACATTTTCACTAGAAAATGATGAAGACAATACTAAGCCTTCCTTAGCAGAAGAAGAACCGAAGAATAATAAAAAAAAAGATGATCATCTTGACGTATCTGCACAACAAAATTCATCATTACCTACTTCCAGTCCCGATCATTTAGAAAATAAAAAATCCAACAAAGATTATGATTTTTTATTTTTACAATTATCTTACCAGCATGTTATACATGAAGATATTTTGAATAAAATTAAAGATCCAGAGAAATTTGATTATTACAGAGATAAATTACAAAAGCTATCTAATGGCATAGATGATTTAAAAGAACTTTTTAAATCTGGCTTCAATGAGCTTGATAAAACCAAAGGTGCTTTTGTTGATTACTGGATGGAAGTTTATAACCAAATAAAAGAAAAGAATTTCAAAAAAGAGTCTGAAGTTAAAAGTTTTTTAAATAATTGCAATATTCCTGATTCATTAATTCAACAGTTATTATTAGGAAATATTCACTCTAAAGTGGATATGGAAAAAGCCCTTGAAGATGTTTTCCCTTTCTTAAACTTTCCTAGTGATTTTTCTAAGCTTTCATTAGATGAACTAGATAATTTATCTAAAAAATTGGATGGTTTTTTTGATGATTCTTTTAATTACCTACCAAATATTTCTTTAAGTGAAGATAAAATCAATAAAATTACTTCACATACTGATGAATTAAAGGCATTGATCAACAAAAAAGAAAGTGAATCAATAAAAAAACAATTAGCAGAAATAAGAGGTCTATTTAAAGAACTGACTATTTCACAAAGTTCCTTGGAGCTTGAAATTGCATCTAACTCTTTATCCGGTATGTCATTACTGACATTTCTGTTATCTAAGACACGTGAGTTGACGTTAAAGGTCATGTTACATCGTTCGGAAAGTGAACAGAAACTTTTTAATGAAATGCAAGAGGTGACTGAAAAATCACTTAAAGATAAAGTTGAAGAGCAAAAATCATTAATCAAAAAACAAGAAGAAATTCAGTTTTGGGCTGGTATTGGTTTAAAAATATTAGGCGGATTATTAACGCTTGTTGCAGGTGTTTCTTCTATTTTTACCGCTGGCTCTTCAATGGTATTAATAGGAGTCGCAACAACCTTATTTGTTGCTGATGCTGGGTTAACTATTGCTGATGAAGTGTATCAATCTATTCATAATAAATCTTTTATGGATGAGATTATGCAACCCATATCAGATGCGGTTATGGAAGCTATCGATAAGGTTAGTGATTTTCTAGTGAGTTTAGTTAATAGTTCTTTGGATGGACTCAAAGAATTAGGGCTAGATAAAAAAATCATCGAAGAGATGAAAAATTCAATACAAGACAAATTGAAAATGGCAACTAAAATACTTGTCACAGTCGTTTTATTTGTTGCCGCTACGGCATTGAGTTTTGTTATTGGACCTGCCATGAAAGGTATTTCAGATGCGGTTAATAAAATATCGAATCAGCAAATTAGACAAATACTAAAAAAAGTGCTCAATGATGGACTTGAAGCGGTATTGGGGAAAATGATCAAAGATATCATTATTAAAGCGCTTGAAGAAGCACTGGAAAAAATTGATAAGCAGTTAGCTAAAGAGATTTCTAAAAAAGCAAGTATTATGTTGAATAGAACGGTGGTTGCTTCTAAGTTAACCAATTCAGCAGCAACAAATACTGTTAATATTTATGGTTCTGTTATCGCGTCAAAAATAATCCAGTCTATTGCCGGTAGTAAAAAATTAACTGCGGTTTTAGATATTATTCAAAAATTAATGGATAAGATAATGGAAACTTATCATGAGAATATTGATTCTATAACAGATATTTTAAAAAACCTCAGCGATAAATCTTCAGTAAGTAATAAATTAAAATCAGACATGATAAGAAATATATCTATTTAAATAAAAAATTAGTGAGGTATAAATATGAGTATGAAGATTAATAGTGATAATGTATCTAATCACTATCAAACTACAATCAATAATGCTGATGAAGGTGAGGGTATTATTGATAGAAATAAGTTATATAAAGAGGTAGCACCTAGCTTAAGTAAATTAACAGGAATAGACAGAGTTAATCTAAAGCCTGTTTTATCTGAACCAGAGCATATAACTAAACCAGATCTTAAACAGATATTAGATTCATTAGAAGTAGATAATGATAATGATATTTACGATCATGTTAAAATAGAAAAAACAGGGATTTTTAATTTTGTTTCAGACGATATGATGAAATTAATAGATCTCATTGTTAAATATTTAGAAACAATGATAAAAAAATTTGAAGCATCCAGAGAAATGGGTGTGATGCTAATGAACATTGAATTGGATATAGCCGATAAAGTAAAAGATAATCTTAATAAAAAAGCCAATATTATGATTGGTTCTGCAATTACTAGTGCTGGAATTTCTATGGCTATACATGGTATGGGAGCCACTTTTTCTATTAAAGGGATGGGGAAAGAGCTTATTGGGCATTCCAATCCAACCATAGTGATGGGAAATACTATTTCATCTTTGGCAGATCCATTAGCAAGGGTTGCAGACCAAACTATGCAATCTGAAAGTAGCACAATTGAAGGTGAACAAAAAGTATTGGATGCGAGAGGAAGTATTAATAATAATGTGATTAATAATAACAATGAGATACAGCGAGAAGTGACTGAAGTTATAAGAGCATTATTACAAGCAATAGAAGCGATAATTCATGCTCAGCAGGATGCAGCTTCTACGATTTCTTCAAATGTAAGGGCTTAATTTAAAAGATAAAATCATATTTTTTTATAAACTTTTATTTAATATAAAAGGTTAAGATTATGTCTAATGATATTTCAGTTTATACTGAGGGGATTAACGATTTACCTCATTTAAATACTAGAGTAAATACTGATAATTATTTCGAAAACCTGCTAGAAGATGAGGATTTTTTATCTTGGGAACCTAATCGGGAATATCAAGATATGAATTATGATAATAATAGAAAGAATAAATTTATAGAGAAGTTACCTGATACAGATAAATATTATTATTTAGATGATGATTATAATAAAACCATTAATGATAAAAATAATTTTTTAAATCAATTTTCTAATGATCTAAATGATCTTAGAAAAAAAGATAATAGTTATGAGACTGATTCGTTAAGTGATCTTTTTAATAATGTTAAACAATCTATTGTTTCAGGCAAAGCGGATTATCTAGATGTATTAAAGGATATCTTTTCTAACTACATGAATTTTGTCAATGAACTAAGGCAAACCATATCTAATTTAAATAAATATCAGAAAGCAGGAAGTAAAGAAGGTACGGTGAATTTTGATTTTAAATCTTTTTTTAATGACTTATCTAACATTAGAGATAAATATAAAAATCCAACAGGTACTGTCGACGATCCTTTTGTTTTTAAATCTCGTTTGTTTTTTCAACATCAAAAGGATGGGACATATTTACGCACCATTGATGGCCAAGAAGTTCATTATAGCGATCTACAACAGGTAAATAATGCGGCAGATGCGTTAGAAAAACTATTAAAAGGTATAAATGGAATAAGCGTATCAATACAAAGGCGTGGGGGGGAGCCTGATGTTGACATTGATTGTCGAGGTAGAATTGATTGTACTGACCTAGAAAAATTGCTAAATGATCTATCTAAGAAGGTATCTAACACGGATGATATTAATCAAACAGAATTTGAGTTATTCAGAAAAACCATCGACGCATTAGATAAGAAAATTAACACTAATTTAGATGAACTTTCCAAAAAATACAGTACAGCAAATAGTAATTATGATAATTTTGTTAAGATTGTCAGTAGTACAATGAACACTTTATTAGAAATGGCAAAAGGATTTTTACGTTTCTGATATTTTATTAATAGATTATTTTTTGCATATAATATGGATTTATGAATATTGAAAAATAAGCGCTATTATTTTTTAATAGCGCTTTTACTTATAATTGAGTGAGCTGATTAGAATTTATATTCAGCGCCTAACCAATAATTACGGCCATCTTCTATATAACCTTGTGTATATTGATAAGATTTATCAAAAAGATTATTAATGGAAGCATTAACTGAAATACCATATCCAACATCATAATCTAACCGTAGATCGGTTTTTGTATAGCCAGCCAGTTTATTATTCTCATCTATACGGTTATAAGTCCAACTTTGTGCTTCTTCTATAATAGTAAAGCGCACTTGTTCAACAGGAATAAAGGTTAACCACATATAGGCTTTATGTTTTGGTAAACCTTCAATATGGTCAACTTGCTTTGGATCACTATGGATATAGCTATAATTTAGGCCAAGTTCTAGCCAATCGGTCATTTTCCCTTTAGTACCAATATCCAAGCCTAGATAATCAACACGTCCACTGTTTTGGTTTTGAAATAGCGCTTCACCGTGACGATAAAGCGTATGCGCCATAATGGCATCACTTACACGATTGTAATATAGGCTAGTTTGGTAGCCCCATTTCTCATTGAGATAACCTTCGTAGGTCATATCAAAGGATAATGCGCGTTCTGGATCTAAATTGGGGTTAATAATCCCTCTTGATCCATCTTTGGGTTTTTCGGTGGTATAGCGCTCTTTTTGGGTAGGGAAGCGACTGCGATCAGAGATTGTAAAACGTATATTATCGTCATTGGCTAATGAATATTTAGCCATGATTTCCCAGTTAATGGCATTTTGTTTGTTGTTATCAGCCTTTTTATCTGTATCGATACTTTTGCGCCAGTCGTAACTTATGGCGCCAACGACATCAAGATCGTTACTCACTACCCATTGATATTCTGTGGCTAATGACCAAGTTCTATCTTTAAAACGTACCCAATCACCGTTTTTTTCTTTTTGGGCACGGTGAACGTCATCTTTCCAATGTACCGCAAAAGAGAGCAGATCACTTTCCTCCATATCGATACCGAATTGTAATGCAGCGCCTGTGCTGTGATCATCATAATGGCTATAATCGACCCTATTACCTTTTTTAGGATACATATAAAGGGTATTTTCAAACTTATCATGATAAGCACGACTTTGTAGATTTATGCTATCCGTAAGTTGTGTCACACCACTATAGTAGTAACTCTCTTTATTATAATCTGGCCATGCCCAATATTTATATCGACCTTTGGCATTAGGATCACTATTCGGTGGACTATTTTTATTACCATCTTGTTTTACATAGGTGAGGGTATATTCGTCAGAAGCGCGTGGTGTCCAACCCACTTTGATCATTCCTCGTTTATCATCTGTTGCTGAATGACTACGACGTCCATGTGTCCCAACTGCGTTATTATTTTCATCTGCATTAGGTATGGGGGTAAAACGTTGCTGGAGTTGACTGCCACTAATTTGGATAAAACCATATTCAGTACGTGCTCCTAAACGAGCACTCATGTTATGAGCATAATCAGCACCACGAGCAAAACCTTGCGAATAAGCAATATGACCTTCTAATGGTTTGCGAGGCGTTGCGGTGGTGATATTAATTGCACCTCCCATCAGATTAGGGCCTTGCAGTAATGAGGTATAACCTTTGTTAACTTCGATACTGGCGAGATCGTTAGTGGTAAAACGCGCTAAGTCGAGATTGCCATCATAAGGCACATAGGTTGGAATACCGTCAAAGAACACCGGAACTTGGCGACTATCAAAACCACGTACTTTAAGGGTATATTCGTTACGATTACCTGATTTTTGCATCACAATACCAGGTAATGTTGCCAGTGCTTGTGCCGCATTGACTTTATTTTGTTCGAGCATTTGTTGTTGTGTTAATACATCGGGATTTGCCGCAATGGGACTGCTCCAAACGGTTAATACATCAGGGATTGATTGCTGGTAAGTTGTCTGGGCTATTACACTGCAAGGCAGTAGAACAAGGAATAAACAGCATAGAGGTGTTAGTTTCATTATTTTAATCTCAATATATAATTGTTTATATAACGATAGGCGCAAGTTAAAGTTACAAAGTGAGTGCTTACCTAATGTAGGCACTCATCTTTATCAGTCAATAAACTAATATTTTTATCTGTGTTTTGATTTAATTTTTAGGGTAAAGGCGAACTTTGATATCACTAGGTGGTGCGTAATAAGGTGCTGATGTCACCATTAAGCCGATCCCTGTTTGGGCATATTTTTCAATAGTATTTAGATTAATTCCCCCAGCGACAGAAAGATGACAGCGTGGGGCAATCTGCGGAGCCTCTTGTTGTAGTAAGGTAATATCTTCAATAGAAAATTTATCCAGTTGTAAGATATCTGGCTGCGCTTTTAACGCTTCTCTTGCTTGTTGTAAGTTATCTGCTTCCACAACAATGCATTTTTCAGGTGCTGCTTGGCGTAACTGTGTAACCTGTTGTAACCAATTATTTGGCTCGGATAAAAAATGACGATGGTTAGCAAAGAGTAAAATAGTTTCAGAACAGCCTTGGCGATGAATAATACCACCACCCGCAAGTACCGCTTGAGTGGCCAGTAATTTGGTATTAGGGATATTTTTACGTGTACACGCAATTTGCCCTTTAGGTTGGTAGCGATGATAGATTTCGAGCATTTTTGCCATATAGTCACTCACACCACAACTCCATTCCAGCACGTTTTGCACCACTTTCCAGCCTTGGTGTAGTGCATCTGCTCGACCTTCTGCACTAATTAAACAATCACCTTGCTTGGCAAAATCACCTTCTTGTAGATGTGCGGTGACAGTCAGTCCTAATTTTGCTAATAAACGGCAGCCTAGGGTGATTCCACTGACGCAGCCGGCTTCACGACATGTAAAAGTTATTGTGCCTAATTGATGGTTAATATTGAGTGCGCGACAAGTCAAATCGCCATATTGAATATCTTCCAGCAATAAATTATCAAGAAAAGCATCGGGATAATAAATCATAAGGTTAGCTCGCTTTCAGGAACGACATCCCAAGAAACCATCGCCCAATCACGCGTTGGCGAGATAAGGGCCACATCATTTTTCATACTTTCATGATAATAAGTGGTTAAGTGTGCAATTTCATTTTCGTTTAAAGGCCCTACAGAGAAGTTAATACTGTCAATAAACTGCTCAAGGCTATTAAAATTATTTTGGCAATTACGGCTACGGATATAATCTACTTTAGGGTGGATCCCCATTTGGTTAAGGATATTGACTGCGTAAATATAGGTCGGCAATGTGGGAACATTGCGACCTAATAAGCGAAGAATACGTTGATCAACAAAAGTGGGTGATACGGTGTGAGTGGTATAAACCCGTAATTTAGCTTGGCGATTTAGTTTTAACAGCGCAGCTTTTAAATCCATCACCAATGTGGAGCGTGAAGCGACCGCAATATCACAAGGTGGAAGCGCATCCCAATTATCTTCCCATGAATAATGAAGAAAATCAGCATGATGAATACCCGCTTGTGCGGCTCTACGTTTGGCAACGGTTAGCATGCCGGTACTATAATCTATCCCGATTATTTTTTTAAACTTGTCAGCAACATGAATACTAATAGAGCCAGGTCCACAGCCGACATCCAATAGTGTTTCAGCATCGGAAAAATCCATCATTTCACGAAACTTGATCAAATAGGGATCGTTGGGATCCGCACAGTTTTCTGCCATTTTTTCAGCGCGTTTATCCCAATGTTCAGGCTCTTTTTTGGTTCTTTGTGCCTGTTGCATATGGTTTTTATAAAGCTCAGCAAAATCTGTGGTTTCAATGGTGTTCATATTCTTGCCTATATGGATTGTTATTATCAGGGTAGGCGTAAAAGTGCGCCTGAATATCAGTGGGTTTCACATTATAAAGCTGAGCTAAATGTTCGGGGGTGAGCAAAAGCTCAGGTTTATCTTGTAAAACGTGGCGATGAGGGGTGAGTAAAATCACCTCATCTGCCAGTAAAGCGGCATGTTGTGGATGATGTGTAGACATAAACACACTTATACCCAAGGCTTTTAGTGTCTTAATTTGGTTAATTAGCTTGATTTGGTTACCAAAATCAAGGCTGGCAGCAGGTTCATCCATAATCAGTAATTTAGGTTGTTGCACCAAAGCCCGTGCAATCAATACCAACTGTTTTTCACCACCACTTAACGTATCAAAAGTGCGGTGAGCAAGATGCGAAAGAGAGAGCATTTCTAAGGTTTCCATTGCCATTGCTTTATCTTGTGAGCTAGGCATCGAGAAAAAAGAGATATGTGCTCCACGCCCCATAATCACCATATCAATCACTTTAAAAGAAAAAGGGAGGTGGGTTGCTTGAGGAACATAGGCAATCACTTTGGCTAAATCAGTTGGTGACCACTTACTTATTTCTTTGCCTTCAATGATAATATGGCCTGCAAGACTGGGTAACAAACCAAGTAAGGTACGCATCAACGTGGTTTTACCACAGCCATTTGCGCCTAATAAACAGACAATTTGCCCTTGTTTAATATAAAAAGAGAGGTTTTGGATCAAGGGTGTTGTTTTATAGCCAATTGTGAGTTGTTTAGCTGCAGTGATGATCATCTATCCCGCCTTGTTTTGAGTAATAACATCAGAAAGAAAGGCGCACCAATAGCTGAGGTTAAAATGCCTAAAGGCAACTCAATATTCGCAATAGTTCGTGCTAGTGTATCCGTTATTAATAACATTGTTGCGCCCACAAGTAAGGAAATAGGCAGTTGATATCCGAAGTTAGCACCAACTAACAATCTTGCGATATGCGGAACAATTAAACCTAACCAGCCAATAATACCCGCAATAGAAACTGCACTCGCGGTGATTAATGTGGCCGATAAAATAAAGATAAGTCTGGTAATTTCTACATTAAGGCCTAAGGAGCGCGCTTCTTCATCAGAAAGGCTGAGAATATTCATTCGCCAGCGTAATAAAATCAGTGGAATAAACCCGAGTAGCATTAAAGGTGCAACAGAGAGTAAATCAGGCGCCGTGATAGTTGATAGCCCCCCTAACAGCCAAAAAGTGATGGAAGGTAGCTGAGTATAAGGATCAGCTAAAATTTTCATTAATGAAATAGCTGAGCCACATAAGGCGCTAATCGCAATACCAACTAAAACGAGAGAAAGGACCGGATCCTGTTGTTTCGCCAATTTGGCAATAAAATAGACTAAAGCAACAGTGATAAGTCCTCCCACAAAAGCAAAAAGCTGAATTGACAACATGGAGTGACCAAGAAAAATACCCAATACAGCACCGACTCCAGCCCCTGATGACACTCCGAGAATATCAGGTGATACTAGTGGGTTACGGAACATACCTTGATAAGCCGCCCCCGCAATAGCAAGTCCACCTCCAATTAAAATGGCAGCAAGTACTCGAGGCAAGCGTATTTGCCAGAACACAGTTGCTGTTCGACTCTCTTCAATATGCCCGGTTAATTTGCTACTGACGACTGTCCACAGTTCATTGACTGTAAGTGAATACTTACCACTAGTGATAGCAATAACTACAACCACTGAGAATAACAGCAACAACAGTGTGATACGTGCTGATTGGCTCATGAAGACCTCATCAACAGCTGGCATTGCTCAGCACTTAACGATGTATGGTAAAAATAAGCAAAGTAATTTTGCAGATCTTGCGTGGCTTGTTTTGCTATTCGATGGTCAAAATGGCTCTGTAAGCGACGCATTCCCATTAAACGGTTGATACCAGGAGGGCCATCTAACCAGCCAAATGGTAAGCCTTTAAATAATAATACTTTATTATTTTTAACGGCTTGAATATTTTTCCATATAGAATCTTGCCTGATTTGCTGATAGGCATTTTCATCTTGTGTGATGATAACCTCAGGGTTCCACATAAGGAGTTGTTCAGGGGAAACATCAGTAAGACCGGTAAAACCAGCAATATCAGCGACATTTTCGAACCCTAATAGTTCAATAGCTTCAGTATGAATAGATCCTGTTGAGCCCGTTTGTAAGCCTTTTGCACCACGTGCAAGGTAAAAACGAGGTCTTATTTTTAGAGTAGAAGCAAACAAGGTCGCATCACTAAGATACTGCTCTGCAATAAGTGCTAATGTTTCTGCTTTTTCTGCCACACCTAATAAAGCCCCCGTTTGGCGTAACTGAGTGGGGCTGTCTTTTAAGCTGCCGTCAATTAACACATAAGGTACACCTGTTTGCGTACTAACACGTTTAGCTAATGAACGATAGGTTTCATCAACATTACCACTATCAATAATGATATCTGGCTCTAGCGCCATTAATGTTTCTAAGGAGAGTGTACTACCACGGCCAGACAGACGGCCTAAATGGGGCAATTTACGCAACTTGTCAGCAAATAAGCTACTTTTTCCTAGATTAAGCGAGGAGAAACCTAATAATTTTTCTGGTACTAAAGCCAACAACAGTTGGTCGGTTGGGGGGCCTGCGCTAATAACGCGATGAATATTTTCTGGTGTAGGAAGCACACCAAATTGAGCGGCGATACGTGAAGTGATTGCCGCTCTTGCACAACGTGGCAGTGCTGATAATGCTGCAAGCGTCGCTAAATAACTCAGAAATTGTCGTCTGTGGATAGCCATAGGTTCACACTGTAGTGTTGTTTTATATTAATAATCGTTATTTCATAAATTATATAACGATGCATACTATATTTCCTTTGGCTTAAGTCAAGGGAGAGGCATTCAAAATTAAATCTAAGAAGACATCCGATAAACTTTATTCGAAATAGTGTATAACCTAAGGATATAATCAGGTTTGTTAAATAAACCTCAAGTGCGTATTAATACTGATATTTTGGATAGTTACGATATAAAATGAAAAAAAAACGCCCCTCATTACAGGATGTTGCCGACCGTGTTGGTGTCACAAAAATGACAGTTAGTCGTTTTTTGCGTAATCCAGAACAAGTTTCCGAAGCATTACGAGTCAAAATCGCTCGTGAATTAGACAGCCTGAATTATATTCCTAATCGTGCACCTGATATTTTGTCGAATGCGACCAGCCATGCGATTGGCGTATTATTGCCTTCTCTTACTAACCAAGTGTTTGCACAAGTTATTCGTGGTATTGAATCTGTGACGGATAAATATGGTTATCAAACTATGTTGGCGCACTATGGCTATCAAGCAGAAAAAGAAGAAGAGCGTCTTATTTCTCTGCTTTCTTATAATATTGATGGCTTGATCTTAGCGGAAAGAACACACACACCCAAAACGGTCAAAATGCTGGAAACGGCGGGTATTCCGGTGGTGGAAATTATGGATAGTGTTTCACCTTGTTTTGATTCGGCGGTAGGGTTAGACAATATTGAAGCCTCGCGAAAAATGGTCAGTGAAATGATCCACCGTGGTTGTAAACGAATTATCTATCTTGGGGCAAGACAAGATGAGCGAACATTAATGCGTTTACAAGGATATGAACAAGCGATGCAAGAAGCAGGCTTACCCATAGGTCATGTGATGACACCTAAAAGCTCTTCTTATTCGTTAGGTACAGAACTTTTACATGAGGCACGCAAGCAATATCCTGACTTAGATGGGCTCTATTGCACCAATGATGATATTGCGATAGGGGCTATTTTCGAATGTCAGCGTATGGGGATTGCGGTACCTGAGCAAATTGCTATTTCCGGTTTCCACGGTCATGATGTGGGACAAGTCATGACTCCACGGTTAGCCAGTATTTTTACGCCACGTGATGAAATGGGACAACAAGCGGCGGATTTATTACTAAAAAGAATGAAGGGTAAAATTGCTCGTGGGCAAGTGATTGATGTGGGATTCCGTATCATCACCGGTGAAAGTATTTAGTTATTTATTTGATTATTAAATTATTTTTTTCTTTGGTAGGGTTTTTTTATTGACCCTATTTGGGATTATAGAGTGATATATCCTGACGTTTTTTTGCTTTGTAAAAATCAGTCGTTAACTTATCAATTACTTATGATTTTGTTGTAACTTTGTTGTTTTTCCACAATCTATTTGCGAGACGCTTCACACTTTCATTTCATAGTTTGTTTTGTAGGTTGTTTTTATCTTTCTGGATCGAGTAATGTTACCCGTAACAGTTACGGGTAACATTACAAAAAAGTTAATAACTGCCTAAAGGAGCAATATATGAAAGATACCCAATCCCTACACCATGTCTTTATCTTAATGGGGGTATCAGGCAGCGGTAAATCAGCGGTTGCAAATGGTGTAGCACAACGTATCGGTGCGGCATTTTTAGATGGCGATTTCCTTCATCCTCGTGCAAACATCACTAAAATGGCTTCAGGTCATGCTTTAAATGATGAAGATCGCAAACCTTGGTTACACGCTCTCAATGATGCTGCTTTTGCAATGCAAAGAACCAATAAAGTGTCATTAATCGTTTGTTCCGCATTAAAAAAACAGTATCGCGATATGTTAAGAGAAGGTAATCACTGCTTACATTTTCTCTATTTAAAAGGGGATTACGCGCTAATTGAAAGTCGTTTAAAAGAGCGTAAAGGTCACTTCTTTAAACCACAGATGTTGATTACTCAATTTGAAACATTAGAAGAGCCAACGAATGACGAACCTGATGTTTATGAAATAGATATTTCGCCATCTCTTGATAACGTGATTGAAAATGTCATCAACACTATAGAATCTGTTACTAAACCTATTACTGAGGAGAGTGCGGTATGAGTACATTAACACTGGTGCTAACTGCGGTTGGCTCCGTCCTATTATTGCTCTTCTTTGTAATGTATGCGCGTTTACACGCCTTTATTGCGTTAATGATTGTTGCTATTGGTGCTGGCATTTTCTCTGGTATGCCGTTAGAAAAAATCACGCAAACCATGCAAAACGGAATGGGGGGAACTCTGGGTTTTCTCTCCATCGTGGTCGCCTTGGGGGCAATGTTTGGTAAAATTCTGCATGAAACGGGGGCATTAGACCAAATTGCGGTACGGCTACTGAAATCCTTTGGTGAAAAACGGGCTAACTATGCACTGGGTATTGCGGGTTTAGTTTGCGCATTACCTCTGTTTTTCGATGTTGCGGTGGTTTTACTGATCGGGGTGGTATTTGCTGTTGCCCGTCGTACGGGGGGAAATGTTGTTAAAATGGCGATCCCTCTCTTTGCCGGTGTTGCAGGGGCCGCTGCCTTCTTATTACCGGGGCCAACGCCTATGTTGCTTGCTGACCAGATGAATGCTGATTTTGGTTGGATGATCTTAATTGGTTTATGTGCAGCTATTCCAGGTATGTTATTAGCGGGGCCTATTTTTGGTAACTTTATTAGCCGTTATGTGACCTTAGAATTACCGAAAGATTTTGATGAGCCAAGCTTAGGACAAAGTAAAATGCCTTCTTTTGGCTTCAGTCTTGCATTGGTCTTATTGCCATTAGTCTTGGTTGGATGTAAAACCATTGGTGCGCGTTTTGTTGAGCCTGACTCTCAGCTATTCAATATTCTTGAGTTTATTGGTCACCCCTTTATTGCCATCCTTGTGGCGTGTTTAGTGGCTATTTATGGCTTGGCTATTCGCCGTGGTATGAGCAAAGAAAAAGTCATGGAAGTATGCTCTGCGGCTATCCAACCTGCGGGGATCATCTTATTAGTCACGGGTGCTGGTGGCGTATTTAAACAGGTGCTGGTGGATTCAGGTGTGGGGCCAGCATTAGGGAATGCATTAATTGGTGCAGGTATGCCGATTGCTGTGGCTTGTTTTATTCTTGCAGGTGCTGTACGTGTTATTCAAGGCTCTGCGACTGTGGCTTGTTTAACTGCGGTTGGTTTAGTGTTACCGGTGATCAGTGAATTAGGTTATAGCGGTGCACAAATGGCGGCGTTATCGGTTTGTATTGCCGGTGGCTCTATTATTTTAAGCCATGTTAATGACTCCGGCTTCTGGTTATACGGTAAATTTACTGGTGCGACAGAAGGGCAAACCTTAAAAACATGGTCATTAATGGAAACCATTTTAGGTACTACAGGCGCAGTGGTTGGAATGATTTTCTTTGCATTTTTATAAAAATGAGCTGTTCCTTTTTAACAAATGGCGCATCAATAGGTGCGCCATTTTTCATTGCTATAAATCACCATTAAATCTGATAGAAAATAGTTAACAACTGATTAATCTACAGGTCTTATTGTTTTGTGAACATGGTGAGGCTGATATTTTTATGGGTGATTATAATTCACTGTTTAAACAGCATACGGAGTGTAATATTCATACTATTACACTTATTCGTGATTCCATTTTGGCATCTAGTCAGAAATTACAAGAAAAGCTAGCATTGCTGGAAGAAATGGAACATCTCTTTAATGACATGCTTATCAATGCAGAATCATTAGTGGTCTTTTTTAATGAAATTGATGAGCATTTTACTCATAGTAATGAAGAAATTGAGAATTTTGCTAAATGGCTAAATAAAATAAAAGATAGCGCTAATAATATTGATAAACTGTCAAATCAAGCCAATATATTATCAATTAATTCAGCAATAGAGGCAGGACATATAGGTCATGCAGGTGCAGGATTTTCTGTATTAGCACAAGAGATGAAAAGCCTTTCACAAAAGATCCAAAATCAGGCCTCAGAAATAGCGTCTATCAACAATAATGTAAGTGCCCGCTTTACACCAATAAAACAAAATACTCAGAAAAATCAAGAACAACTTAAGCAAATAAAAAATCTTGTTACGGAAGGTCATGCTAATTTATCTGCGCTTGCTCAACAAGCCAATGATTTAAAAAATATCTTTCAGTTTATGTCGATACAACAATTTTTTAATACTGTGAAAATAGATCATGTTTTATGGAAAGAAGCGATTTATATTCACTTATTAAATAATGATGATGAAAATTGTGTTAATCAGCATACTGAATGTCGTTTAGGAAAATGGTACTACCAAGGTGAAGGACGCAAATTTGCTGGCAGTGAAGCTTTTCGTCGTTTAGAAGAGCCTCATAAATTGGTTCATCAAAGTGGGCGTCTTGCATTGGCGGCGAATATGGCCGGTGATCAGGATGCGGTAGTGAAGTATATTCAGCAAATGGAACAAGCGAGTGTTGATGTCATTAAATATATTGATGCTTTACATAATTAATAATGCGATGACTGAGAGTCCACATAACGAGAAAGGAGCTGAGGCTCCTTTTCGTTATAATAATATCTAACTTTTATTAATCAGCGCTGATAATTGGCTATAGAGAGTATTTGCACTACTTTCATACCCTTCACGAGAAAGGTGGACACCGTCCGGCCTTGCAAGATCATAAATAGACCATGCTTTAATTGAGCACTCTCCACCCATATAATCGCGCCAATCCCAGAATAATGTACGCTCTTGTTGAGCGACTTCCTTTTGGATACGAATAATATCGGTTAACCATTGGGGTTGCTGAGAGCGACAATCTGATGCGTCTTTATTCTTAATAGAATCCGACGGACCAATTAATAAAATGGCACTATTCGGGGCTTGCTGGCGGATTTGACGAATTTTTTCAACAAGCAGTTGTCGGTAAGCCACTAAATCAAACGTATCATTAAAGGCTTCATTAGTGCCATAAGCTAAAATCACCATATCGGGATGTAATTGGCCTAATGTTTTACTCCACTGTGCTCCCCATTTATCCATCATATTAATGGTTGCGCCGTTAATACCTAATGCGGATAACATCACCCCTGGCTTTTGGTTGCTAATTAACCAACCGCCTAATTTTATCGGTTGGTTTTTACTAATCGTAATATTGATTGGGAAGGTGATCGTTGTGGGTTTAGAAAATTGCCATTCACCTTGTGTCTGTGAAAGTGAAAGTGTTTTACTGCCAGCGGATTGTAAATGGATTTGTGAAGCCGTAGGCGCCTTATATAACGCTTGTAATTGGTAACGCTGACCTGTTGTCGGATTTTCATTTAGTTGCAATGCTGACCATTTCGCGACTGGCTCAGCGATAAATCCCCCTAAGGGAAAATCAGGATCGCTTTCTTTGCGACTAGAAAGTAAATCCCACGCTTTTTTACTGCTTTGATATTGGATATTGGCAATACGTTGACCCGCAATAGCGGTAGGGGGAATAAAACCTATACCACCATTGCCATAATCAGCTTGAAAACGTTCACGTAGTTTACCACTGAAAAAATCCGCAGCGGTATGTGAATCACCCAACTGTACGATATGTACCCTTTGGCGTCGTTGCTTTAACTTTTGCGCAAAAGCGGCAAAGTTGGGATCGTGGTAGTTGTAGAGTTGTCTTGAACCATCTGCAGGTAACACGCTAGGTGTTGATAGCGTAAGAGATTTATCTTTCTCTTGGTTACAAGCGACTAACAGCGAAACCAAAGCCAGTATAATAGAACGACTGACTAAGGTTCGAGGTTTAAGGATGTGCGTTAATTGTTTCATTTGGCGTGACCATATTTTTGTCTGTTACATCATCTGGCACATCATCAACTTTTTGCAGATGGATACGCGAGAATACCTGCTGAGCAATGATTTGTTGCCCTTTTAAACTAAAGTGAATACCGTCGCCTGCTCTTAGCTTCACGCGGCTGCTACCATCACCGATATAATCAGAATAAATATCTTTTTCATATTTAAACATATCATTGACAGAAAGGTAAATTTCTCCCGTTTTTTCTGCTTCTTCCCGGTAAAGTTGATTTAGATAAGCCATACCTTGAGATAATTTTTGCTTACGCATATTCGGAGGACCAATCCAAATCACACTCACATTATGTTGGCGCGCATTATCAATAATGCTGGCGATACGTGCGCGATATAAGGTACCCCACGCTTCACTGGCAAATTTTAAATAACGTCCGCCACCATCTGGGGGCATGTCCCAAGGATCATTAGGCCCTAAAAAAACAACCAGTAACTTAATGGAATCATCGCTAGCTAACCGATTAGCAATAGTTTGAGGCCAATTAAAAAACTTAGGATAGGCTAATCCTGTGCTCTGTTTGCTCAAATCAATACTGCTTATATTATAATCTGTTTGCAATTGACGTTTTAATAAGGGGGCAACGCCTTGCATCATTGAATCTCCAGCAAACAGCACTTTGTCTTTGGGAGATAATATGACATCTGTTTTTTGCACAATAGGTTTTTGGGCTTCAGCAGCGGCTTTTGTCAGATCAATAGTTGATGTATTTGCTAATGTACCTTGTGCATATTGACGTTGTAGGAGTTGTGGAAACTGTTGTGTTAATTGCGAAGCGGGGCGAGTATAGCCATTGATAAAATGTAGCCCTACTGCAAATCCTTCTGGAAAGGCGGTTTGTTCTTGACGAGGCGTTATTGGTTTAGCCTGATTATCCGGGTGATTAACTCGCAAATAATCACTATAGCTTGTTACTGCGACAAATACGCCATCTCGCAACTGACCTCCCACTTGCCAAGCATAATATTGTGATAAACCCGACCAAGGGGCTGGGCGATGGTATTGTTGTTGCCAAAAGCGCTCTAATGATGTTTGGTTTAGCCAAATAAGAAATAGTGTGCTGAAGAGCACCATTAAAGCCACTTTTACGGTCTTTTTTAAATTTGAACTGAAATCAAAAGCTGGCATAAATAAATCCCGGAACCCCATCAGGAGACAACATAAATATAATTGTAAGGATCAACGCTAATGGTAGTGGATAAACATACCAAGGCACTTTTTTCTCAAGTCGCGCAATAATTGCCCTTAAAGTGACAAAACAAGGATACAGTAAGAACAGTCCCCAGAACATAAACAGGGTTAGCCCTTCGGCTTGTAGCGACTGCCAAGCACCTGCACTAAAGAGTTGTTGAATTAATATCCAAGCATCATTGACGGTTTGGCTGCGAAAAAAGATCCACGCAAAGCACACAAAATGGAAGGTAATTATCCAAGATAACAACATTTTTAATGATGCTAGCATGCTATTGGCGTCATGTTTAGCGGCGGGGAAAAGGCGGTGTTTGATATTTAATATCACCACACCAATACCATGAATGGCTCCCCAGATAATAAACGTCATAGCTGCGCCATGCCATAAACCAGAGATAACCATCGCGGCAAAGGCATTCACATTTTGTCGAATAACGCCCTTACGATTTCCCCCCAAAGGGATATAAACATAATCGCGAATAAACGTTGATAAACTTATATGCCAACGACGCCAAAAATCAGCAAGATTGATGGCTAAATAAGGTGCATTAAAGTTACGAGGGACAACAAAACCCAGTAATAGCGCAATACCTGTCACTAAATTGGTATAACCCGAGAAGTTAAAATAGATATGCCATGCATAAGCATAGGTCGCCACCAGTACTTGTCCGCTAGTGGCTAAATCAGGGGCATTAAAAATAGGATCGACATAATTTGTCGACAACCAACCACTTAACCAAAAGAGCTTAGCGATTGCTAATACAATCAGCATGATAGCCCCTTTATAGTCGATAATTTTACGGGTTGGTGCTTGAATTTGTGGTAAAAATTGTTTGGCACGATTAATCGGTCCCGCCACAATGCTTGGGAAAAAGCATAAGTAGAGCACGACATCAAGAAAAGGGGCTTTAGGGATCTCTTTGCGACACACTGAAACGACATAGCTAACAGAGTGGAAGATATAAAACGATAACCCTAATGGTGCCAGTAGTTCAATAATTGGCAATTCAACACTTAATCCCCACTGTGAGAATAGTTGTGTCAATGATTCTTGGAAAAATGAGTAATATTTAAAGGCAGTAAAATAGAGGGCAACTAACAGCCCCAGTAACCAATAAATCACTTTCGTTGATGTATAGCGGGTGAGTATATTGGCTAATGAGTAAATCAAAAGCGTATAGCTTAATAAGATAACAGCAGGACGGTAGTCGACATAGAATAGAAAAGCATAACTTACTATGATGAGTAAGATATTTTGGATCTTAACCTGTTTTTGGAAGAGCCAATAGATAATAAAAAAGCTCGTAAAGGCTCCGAGAAACTCGAATGAAAAAAAATTCATAAATGGCTCTAAGGGTGTGATTTAACAGTCATACCAAATGTGTTACTCCCTATATTATGAATTATTAGCTTGCTTTCAATCAAAAGATTATCTTGTGATAAATAAAAGCCACTTTTCAGATAAATGAAAAGTGGCTTTTGTTTGCTATGAATAGCTATTTAGGACTAACTTTCTCGTTTCGACTGTAACTGAACTTGCGTGATCAGCTTTTTATTTGAGTCGAACATTTCGGTCAGATAATCATTGTAACTTGAACCTAATTCTGAATAGCCTTTCAAGTCGGTGATTAACTGGCGTGGATCGAGTTGCTGTTGCGTCATTCTTTGCTGTGCTCTTGATGAGCGCAGTGAATTATAGGCGCGGTGCGTATTGAGATTACGCATATAAGCAATCACTGAGCCTTCAATATCCGGGTAGGCTGCATAGCCTTTGGTTTTCCCAGGGACATTATTGCAAGACCGGTTACCACATCGCATACCGAATAAGTTATTGTTTTGCTGTGCCAATTTTGATGTTCCCCAACCTGATTCTGTTGCGGCTTGCGTTGCGACAAAATGAGTCGGAATAATATCAACGCGAGCCAGTAACGAATCCCAATTCACTTTTTTGGGGCTGGTACATGTTACGCCATAGTATTGACAGATTTCACGCAGTTTTTTCAAATCTGCGCTGCCCCAGTGTTGGGCTTTACGTTGAGCGGTTAACCACTCACGATCTCTCAATATCTTATTATTAATGTTATCAATAATAGGAACTATGACATTTAAAAACGCTTTCTTACGCTGAGTTCCCGAGGGATATTTTTTCAAATCTGGCAACGAGGTTGTCGTGCTTTTGAATGTATCCGCCTGCAGCATTCGGGAACTGCCGGTACTGGTAGAGGCAAAACTCACACCAGTAAAGAGTAGTGAAATCAAGAAAGCGAAGACGGCACTTGTCCTCATCAATTGAGAGGGCATTGCTTCTCCTCGTTTAACTGGATAAAAATCGAACGAATACTAGCAAATTACTTTTTCTATAGCTACAAAATATCGCCTTACATTAGGATAACTACGAGTGCATTGTTAATAAAATGTATCTTATTTACTGGAACACCTCGTTTTATAATCGCTTTTTTCTTTTAACAAAAAATGTGATTTTTGATTATTGTTCAGTTATTCTTATATAAATTAATGCTATTTAACTCAAATTTATCATAATTTAGCGTTTTTAATATGTCAATTTTGTTCAATATTTAGTCATTTTTTGTTGTTTTTGGTCGAGTTTTTTGATCGATTTGGCGAGCTTTTTCTGCTAAATCAGCAAAATCCGCTTCTTTCCAATATGTTTTAGGGATGGGTAAATTTGCCATCTGTTTAGTAGGCCAAAGCTGAAATTCTGCTAATTGTTTTAAAGAATAGCCTGCGTAAACATCGGGTAATGTCAGGTAATGAGGTGGAGTTGTCTCCCCAAAAGGCAATACCGGATAGCGTTTGTCAGCAAGATGATAATCACGCTTTAATACTAAAAATTTATCGGGTACCCGCTCTTGGCTATTCCACCATTGACCATCAATTAAATCAAACCACTGCTGGGTGGCCTGACGAGGTTGCGCCTCTAGTTGAGCGAGTGCTGAGGGAATAATACGCTGCATTGATTGGTTATAGTGCTCAAGGTTTGTGGCATCACCATTGAGGATCAGGGTAAGTGATAAGCGCGCCCCCATTAGGTTAGAGTAGAGATCTTCTGGTGAGAATGCGGAGATCCCTTCTGAAAATCCCGCTACAGAGCGATAACCGTACCACTGTGCAATCTCATGCCATACGGCAAGGCGATAAGCTAAACGCGCGGCAAGATAAGCACTTAAGGTATAACGTTGTCGATCACTACTAGGAGGAGTAAAGCGGTTAAAGTGAATTTTACGCTGTGCTAATTCGTCACTGAGTGTTAGCGTCCACTCTTGGCCTAATTTGGGATAGATATGGCTAAAGAGATAATAAGTATAATCTGCGGTATCACGAATATGGGCGATATCAAGAAAGCCCCCTTTATGTGAATAGACTATGCCCGACTTTTCACTGCCTATGCCTAATACTGCGGCAGTTCCCAGCCAAAAGTTATCGTTATAGCGATGATCACCTAAAGTAGAAGCTTCAACAATATTATCGATACGATAAAAAGGAATAGGTATTCCCCATGCTTTGACTTTTAAATTATAGCCAAAAGCACAGCAAGGCCTTAATCCATTAGGTGCATCAAGTGCGGGGGGCGTTTGCCAAACTTGTGAGGCTTCTTCTTGAGTCTCACTTTCCAGATGAGCAGCAATGGTTTCAGACACAGATGAGGTAGTGCATCCTGAAATGACCAATATGAAGATGATATTAAAAATAGCCAAACGCGTTAACATCAAAATGCCTCACCCACTTGGAAATAAAATCCGGTGCTCTCTTTACCGACACCAAAATCGAGGCGTACATTCATGCGTGGTTTAAATTCAAAACGATAACCAATACCAACACTGGGTAGCCAATGTCCTTTACCGAGATCACGTGCTTGATTACTCAATGTGCCACCTCCGGCCCATAATGCAATACCATGACGCCAACTAAGTTTTTGCCGATACTCTATCTGACTAGAAAAGACATGATTATCTTGATAACGCCCTTCATAATAGCCACGCATCTGATGGCCGTTACTTAATTTAGACAGTTGCGTCCATGGTACATCTCCTGAGGTAAAGCGAGCATAGCTATCAAAGGCGAGTACCGCATCTTCGGTTAATGGATAATAATAGTTGTACTGCATTTGAGTTGCATTAAAACGGTTATTACTACCAGTATCCGATGAATAATGAGTATAGCTAATATCAAAGGCTTGGCCTTGGCGAGCGTTAGGCAAAAAATCGCGACTGTCGTAGGTAAAGCGCACACTTAATCCTGAACTGGTAGAGCGTAATGGCAAATGACGTTTGCTCATATAGGCTTTAAACTCATCATCAGGTGCTGCTGCTTGTAAGTTAGCGTAATCCCAACCTAAGCCAATATAGGTGTTTTTGGTAATTTGACGTAGCAATGTCGGCGTTAAATGTAGCTCTTGTGAACGATATTGTGCAAAGTTCTTTTTAACTCGTCCTTCATGATAGCCTTGTCCCCAAAAGTTGGTCGGCACATTATTTAATGCCCCAGTAAGGTAAAAGCGCCATGTATCATCAGCAAGGTAAGTATAGTTACTAAAAGTCATACCAAAAGCCCCGGTTGATGAACCAAAGCCACTTAATGACAGTGATGAAATTTTACTGTCGGGACGACTATCTGCTTGATAAAGCCCAACAACGGCGATCCCAAGCCCCAACTCTAATTCAGGGGTATAGAAAGGCCCGGGTAAAACGCCCCAGTCGATGGTTTTACTGCGATCAAAATTATTGCTCCCTCCTAGTTGATTTAACCATTGGTCGATTTGTTGTCTATCAGGAAAGAGTTGGGCATTCGCTGTGTGTGAAATAAATAGGCTGGCAAAGGCCAGCCCATAAATAAAAGATGTTTTAACCATTAAAAACGGAACTCACCAGAAACAAAGAAACTATTACGATTATTAAAGCCCACTTCGGTGATCACATTAAAGTTACGGGTGACTTCTAAACGAGCCCCTACCGTTTGGTTCCATTTATGAGCAAGATGTTGTTCAACGTCGAATTTAATATTGCCACCAAATGAATTAACCATATCTTCAAAGTTAGCTGGTAAGCTTAATTTACTTACGTCACCTTTGAAGCGTTGGGTAATATCTTGATACATGGCACCTGTCCACACTTGTAGCTTGGTATTACCTTGGCCGGTGATTAAAGGTTGAAGAACAAATTCATAGCCAACACGAGGTGAAATGACTAAGGCTTTAATATCCCCATCAAGAATATCAAGACTTGTTTTGGTGTAGTTTAAATCAAAAGTACCAAAAAATTGGTTATAACCACCCGCTAAAGTAAAACCAGCACCATA
Source organism: Proteus sp. G4415 (assembly GCF_963896075.1). Taxonomy (NCBI): domain Bacteria; kingdom Pseudomonadati; phylum Pseudomonadota; class Gammaproteobacteria; order Enterobacterales; family Morganellaceae; genus Proteus; species Proteus sp. G4415. The sequence continues at coordinate 1,473 of NZ_CAWQOK010000158.1, read as the reverse complement.
GGTTTTTCCTTCAAAATCTAAATTAAATATTTCATTTTTAGCAACAGGGATAACCAAAGGGCCGATTTGAACATTAACATTTTTTAAGACTGAACGAGATGTACCTTTTGTTTTACCATATAAGCCATAAACATTGAAAAAAGGCAAAACCCAACTATCTAATTTGAGCATATGAGTTTCACTCTTTTCGCGTGTATGTCCAACATCAATTTTGACTATATCACTAAGTTGAGGTAGTGCTGGTGATGAAAAACCAATTTTATCCACAATAATATCTTGACGTAGATTCATATAGCTATAGCTTGCACCAAATGGCTCTGGTAAATCATAACCACGGGCGCGAGCTTCATCACCCCAAATAGGTAATACGCGAGATTGGCTTGCAGGAGTACGGGTATCTAACGAACCTTCGCTATTTAACGCAGTGCCGCCAGATTGGCTTACACTTAAAGAGAGCAGAGGGCGATCGCTATCCGCATAAGAAAAGCCAGTAGCAAGAAGAGAGGCAGCAAACACTACCTTATTAAAATGAGAAAAGTTCATATATAACCCACAAAAATAAAAAATAACCAAATAGTAAGTAAAAGAGTAGCGCGAAATTTTAGTCTTTTTCTTATATATGGTCACCAGCTATAAGTGCTAATTGCAGATAAAAATGCTTAGCAATATGTATTATCACGGTATTATCTAAGTGTTTTTAACTAATAATCATCTTTATCTTCAGTTATTCTTAATAAAAGCAGATGATTTTATGGTGATAAATAACGGGGTTTACCAAGCGTGATTGTACTATTTTTGTACAGCTATTGATAAGTTCCGATTAATTGGTCGCATTGATAAGTAACTGCGATAAGATATGCAGGATACCAAACTGGGGTGCAATAACATTAAGGAGTTGCGATGACTTATGATGAATTATACCAATACGCTATATTTATGTTGTCGCGTCGTGATTATGGTACCACTGAGCTGAAACGCCGTTTAGCACGAAGGATCAACGAAGTCGATAAAGCTAAACAGAGCACAACCGATGAAAGATGCTTAGAGCAAGTGATCGAGCGATTATTAGAAGGCCAATATCTGGATGATAATCGCACGGTATATGCTTTTTTTCGTCGTTATTTAAGTAAATCTTATGGCCCGCTGCGTATTCGCCAAGAGTTACGGCAAAAAGGCTTTCCCAGTGAAATTATTGCACGGGTACTAGAAGAAACAGAAACTGATTGGTATGCACTCTGCCAAGATCTTAAAGAGAAAAAATTTGGTACAGGTAAACCCAAAGATTTTAAAGAAAGAGCGAAACAGATCCGCTATCTCCAATATCGAGGGTTTACTTCTGATTATATCAATGCGTTATTTTAATTGATTAACGAAGTGCCATGGCATATTTATCATCAAACTAATTTTTATAAAGAATAGTTAATTTAAGTGAAATGTTAATTTAAAACTATTCTTTAATAATAAACTTATTTT
>NZ_CAWQOK010000157.1:0-13001 GCF_963896075.1 Proteus sp. G4415 | reverse complement strand
AGCATAACAAATTATTAAAATGAGACAACAGATTTATTATCAATAATAAATGAAGATATGATTTATTATTATTTAAATAAAATAATTGATTCGCTAAATTGATTTATAAATAAAAAGAGTCTCGATGTTTTATATCGAGACTCTTTAATTTAAAAGTTACGACTTTTACTTAATTAAATAAACTGTTATTGGTATTGCTTGTATAGTCGTTGTTGTAATTAGCGTATTACTATTTTGATATCTAATATTAACACCTAATTGTGGTGTGGCTAATTTCCAAATCCCTTTTACAGTAACTGTACTACTTATTGGTTGAGGATCGGCTGTAAGCCATTGGCGAGAATAAACACTCACTTCAACCTGGTTACCCTTATTATCAATTTGGTCAGCTTCAATACCCTGATATAAATTTAAATCAGGATTAACAATACTTAGCGTTAATTGTTGTTTTTGTTTTTTTACCATTACCATAGTGGGGGAATCACTTGATAATAATAAAGCTTGAGATGAATTGACTTCGGTGGCATTAAAAAAAGCATATCCCTCTTCTTGCGTGATTTTATCTTTTACTGCATGAAGTTGATTATTATGCTGCAATACGGTGTATTCAGGCGCTTTATTATCTTGTGCTTCTATGGCTATTGCATATTCATAATTTGCATTTTTAGGGGCTTTACCGTGAGAGATAACGGCTGTTGCAAACAATTGTTCTGTTTGCTGTGAATTTCTGTCATCAACAGAGTATTGTTTTTGATAACTAAATTCTACCGTTTGCCCTTTAGCTAATTTATACAAGTTACCCGCCGGATCAATTAATGTATCGGCATTATTTAAGGTTAATTGAGTACCGAGTTGGTTCACTTTTTTACCATTAATTATAATTGATTGTAACTTAGGAACAGCAAACTGGAACAGTGTCGTTTCTGTTGTATGTTGTTTATCATTATTTTCAATACCAGAGCCTAATGCGATCACTCTATTATCAAATAAGAAATAGGATTTATTCGCTCTTAGACTTTGTTGTTGATATTTACTGTGACCATGTAATTTCATGGCAAACATACTGTTATTATTTAGTGTATTGGCACCAGAATAACGTTGTGTTGAAAGCAACATTTCTTCTATGCCTGCACTTGGCAATTGGCTTAGTTTTGCTTCTAGTTCATCATAAGGAAGGTGGATCGTAGTCGTTCCTGGATATCGATTCCAATCCCAACCTGCATGACTAAAACCAGATTTAGTTAAATCCGCAGGAATAATTTCAAGTTGCCCATATTGCAAGTAACGACCATAACGGTTGTTATTCTCATAACTTTCATTACCCACTAAATAACGACTAAAACCACGAGCGATAGCAAGCCAGCTTTGCTGTGGCGCTGTTATTGATGCTCTACGCTGGATTGCCATTGAAGCATAATTCATTGCCCATGCACCTACCGGTTCATTTTCTGCTTTAATACCTTCAAAGCTATCTTTGTTTGCTAATTTTGCATAAGCGGCTGCTAATGTAGTATCTAGCTCTTGTTTACCATCGGGCGTACCTGCAAGAGCCATCCATTTGAAGGGATCAATACTTATTTTATGTAACCCCGTAGGATGTCTGCCACTTAATACCAGAGGAATTTGTGTTTCTTTGGTATAGATACGCATTTTTAATAATACATCTTTTAAGCGTGCATGTGCTGGTGATGAAAGACGAAAAGGGGAATGACTTAAGGCATAAACACTAGGCGCTAAGCCACCAAATGCATCTTTGGCATAAGCTGGATAATGTTGTGAATGGTGAAAAATAGAGCCATCAGATTTAAAGCCACCAGCGACACCTTTAGAACTAAGAATGGTTTTGTTTAGCCAACTTTGCAATTGTGCTAAGGCTTGTTGGCGCTGTTGATAATCTGGCAACATCAATAAACTTTTTATCATCCACTGTAATTGGGTATTGAGAATATCGACATTTGCATCAACGATTTCATTATCTTTTTCAAATATGCGCCCTGTTGCGTTATACCACATCATGGCTTGTTGTGTCGGTGCTAACAGATTATGTTTTGCTAGAATATGGCGACCAATAAACCATGCATCAAAAAGCTCTCTTGTTTGATAACCTACGTGAGTAATAATTTGGTAACCACTCCCCCGTGTGAAACCTTGTTCAAGAACGTAACGAGTGCCTAATAAATAGAGCGTTTCTAATTTTTTTCTATCGATTGCTGATAAGGAGTGACTACGCAAGTAAATCGCTGTTTGAAGAAGCGTTTTGCCTACATCTCTTAGCATGTTGGCATCAAGTAATGCTTTTTGGGTTTCTTCACTAAAGACCCCCTCGACTTTGATAAAATTCTGGCGATTAGGATGATCAAGGGCTTTTGCGGTTATTGAGCCATCAGCATGTTGTTCTAAGGCTAATTTTTTCCATAATGCTAAATTTTTGTCGATCATTTCAGCGGTGATTTTTTTATCACGACTGACACCTTGATAGTATTCAAAACGTTGATAAATAGATGCCACTTCAGGCTGATCATCGCGAAACTCAGTCGCAAAATTTAATGTAGGATAATGCGCTGTGAACATTTGATCGTACATCAATAATGCACTCCAATTTTTACTCACCATTGTATTTACTGCATTATTAACATATGGAATTTGATAGTCAGGAATAGGCCAACGATTATCTAAAGGTACGCTCATAATTATTTGATCAAAAAAAAGCGTACCTGCTTGATCTGGTGCAGTAATGACTAATTTATCTAATTTGCCTGTTGCTGAGCCTTTCATATCACGAAAAGGAACTGCAATACCTCGCCAACCCGTGAAATTCAGTTCCGTGTTAAAACTTAATGCTACTTGATTATTTTGTTTAAATTGTAATGTAAGGGGCGTTGACTGTGGTTTTTCATTGTAAATCCACATCATAAAAGTGAGTGGTGTTGCTGTATTTTTATCATCTTGATAATTAACTTCATTATTAAGTGTTAATGTTGATTGGGGTTGATACTGCCATTTGAGTGACTGTACGCCATCTTTAGCATGCTCTTTACTTAGTGATAGCTGATGGTCATTTGAGGTGCTCAAGGTATTTGGCATTTCATCTTCAAAAAGATAAAGATCGCCAAAAGGTTCATGAGAAAGAGAAGGTAATGCTTGTGCGGGTAAGGATAAGCAGAAACTTAGTGTAATCGCATAAGCTAAAGAATTTTTTATTAGCATAATCAGATTTCCTGCAAAATAAAAAAGGAACGCGAATGCGCTCCTTTAAAGGTTTAATCAAGAGAGAGGAGAGAGTTTAATTTCTTGTGGAATGCCAAAGTAACTGGTGAAAATAAGTTCGGTATTATCCCCAGAAACGTTATATTTTACCTCACTGTCTTGAGCTGTGGGTTGCCATTTCCCTTTCACTGTCACATTAATGGTGACGGGGGTTGCCGCTTTTTGGCGAGTCATATTTAAATCAGGTGTTACAGCACTCACCGTCAGTATATTTCCTTCCTGATGTGTCATAACAATGGACGGCTTATCGACTTTTTTGATCCATTTATCGTCAATGACTGCTGGTTGATAAAATGCATAACCTGTTATTTGACTGAGTTTATCGTAAATAATATGTACATCTTTATCTTTACGAATAACTTGGTATAACCCATTGTTAGCACGGAATTTCTCGGCTAATTGCGCCATTTTTTCCGGTGTTGCATCTAAGAAAACCATGTACTCATAACTATGATCTTTGGGTTGAATACCGTGGTCGATCCATGCGGAGCTAAAATTTCCTTGCGTGGGTTGACGATTTTTATTTTCAGCCGAAGTCTGGTGTTGGCGGCTGACATTCACTTTTTCTGCTTGAGTAATTAAATAACCGTTACCATTACTATCGATTATCCAATCTCCTTGTTTTAGCGTAGTTTGATAAGGAAAACCTTCTATTTTTTGGCCATTAATCCAAATAGTGTTTAACTCAGGCGTAATAGCATGTTGGAATAACGTTGTTTCCACAGGGTGATCTTTATCGCTGCTATTAATATTGCTACCGACAAAAATTAAATGGTTATCCGCCGCTAAGACGGTTTTTTTAGCGGTAAAGTTAGCATCAAAACGCGCAAGATTAGCGGGATAAAGAAGATCAAACGCCATCATGCCATATTTTCCTTCAAGGGCTGATGTGCCGCTAAATCCTCGCTCACCTCGTTGCATCAAGGTGTGTGGGTTAGGGCTATCAAGTTCTTTAAGCGGAAGATGAATGGTTGTGGCGCCAGGCATTCTATTCCAATCCCAGCCTTCTTGCTGATAGCCTTGTGAAAGTTGAGAGCCATTGCGAACGATTTGAGCAACACCATGACTTTGATAACGGCCATAACGGTTATCTTTATTGTAAATTTCAGATGACCATACATTGGTATTATAGGCTTTTAATGTCACCATTTTGTCTTGCCAACGGTGAATACCAAAGGCACCACCGTTAAAGGCATAGAACCCTTGAGGAAGGGACGCTGGCGTTATCTCTTCACCAAAAATAGTGGGAGATTCATTTCGCGATTTACCACTAATTGCTAAATAAATAGATGCTAACTGTTTATCTGGCGCTGGTTGGGCAGACATCGCGAGCCAATAGTAACCTTGTGCTATAGATTGTAGGGAAGGTGAGTTAAAGGGGTGTCTTCCCGCTAAAGGTAAGCCAACTTCAGGATTACTATAGATCCATGCTGAAATCATTGCCTTTTTTAGGTTATTCCAGCCACTTTCACCTACAGCAAAAGGTGTTTCTCGTAATAAATAAATCAGCTGTGAGGCATTTTTAAATGCTGGGAAAGAGTAGCCGGGATAATTACCTTCATGTCGCCATGCCGTACCATCAGGACGCAAACCGTCTTTACTCCCCGGTGGTACTTGAGTTAAGGCACCAGTGATATAATGACTAAAAGAATTGACTAAGTTAATACGTTTTTGATCATCGGGTTCAAGTAATAATAGCGCTAAATGTTGACGAGATAAGGTATTAAAATAGTCTAAATCAGAGCTATTTGCGCCAACTTTCATATCAAAACTACTTTTAAATTCTCGTGAATACCAAAGTAGAGAATCATAGACTTCTGTCTGTAGATTAGCTTCTTTTAGTGCATCAGCCATTAATAATGTAGAGATATACCACCAACGTGAACTATATCCCCAGTGGTGAGTGGTTACTAGGGCACTACCTTTGACAAATCCTTGATCTAATAGATGCTTGGTCATCAAGAGGTACATCTGTTTTAGCTGTTCTTTTTGTGTTGGATCTTTTTCGAGCACATAAGCACGGCTAATATTAAACATTAATGTGGTGTAGTTACCAAGAATGACGTAATTATCAAAAAGTTGCTTGTCTTGAGAATTAAGCTGTTCTGGCTGATAGATGATAGTTTGTTTATCGGTGATAAGATGTCGACCTTGCATTCCTCCATCCGAAAGAGGGCGAATATTCAGTGCCTCAAAATCCGTTTTTAGCTTGCTGATATTCTCTTCTAAAGCAAGATTCGTCTCTTTTTCACCACCAACAAATTCATTGATAAGACGTTGGCGAATAAGATCTATCGCAGCTAAATTTTCTGGTGTTACAGGTAATTGAGGTTGTACAGTGTGAAATTCAATTTCCGGCTCTGATAATCGTGTTTTTATTTGATAATCAGACCATTGATAACGGGCGTCATCAATAGAAAACATAATACGGTCGATATAGATTTCACCCTGACTGATATTAGAAGGGGCTTTAAAACGAATGCTGTCGACATTTGCACCTAAAGAGCGACCAATACTATCTTGAGTACCATCGGATGATGTATTTGTTGCATTTAAAGTCATCTCGCGATTTTCAAGATCGTTATTTAAAGAGATACCAATAGCACGCCAGCCAGTGAAATTTAGTTTTACTTTAAAGCCAGCTTGGGCTTCGCTGGTGGCATTGAGCTTTTCCCCTAAATCAACAGTGAGATAACCATCAATAGGTTTTTCGTTGTAAAGCCAAAATGATAAAACAGGTGTAGAAGCGCGTCCCCATGCTTTAGAGGCTTCTTTATCTGTGGGAACTATAAGCTTTTTATGTAAAGTAAAACTACTACCACCTTTCCATTGCCATAAAAGGGATTGGTTTCCCATAATGCTACGTTTATCAGATAAAGTTAGTGTTGAATTTTTATCTGATGAAAAATCAGCTAATGGATCACTTTGTGCAAAATGATAGATTTCTGATTGCATAAGATGATTGGGATCAAATGCAGGATTGCTGGTGGCAGCAATAACATGATAGGGGGTTGATAATAACCCCAATGTCATTGCAAGCGCAGTAAAACGAAATATCGGCATTATATTTTCTCCTTAGAAACGCTGGCTAACAGTAAAGCCGATACGCCCTTCATTGAATTTGTCATAACGCTGATATCCCATTGTTGTACCTAAATTTAACGATTGGGTAATATCAAGGTTTGCACCTAATTCAGCACTAATGATGTCACCACCAACGGTATTTCCTTTAATATCGAAGGTGCTTCCTCCAGTATTAAAATAGGTAAGGCTGTGGCGTTGATTAATATCGTTATTACCTGCAATATCTTTGATATAACGAAGGTTAAGAGAAGGGGTTAATTTGCCATAAGAGGTTTGGTAGTCATTCCATAAAGCAACAGAGCCACCTAATTGATTAACTGCGTAGCGTTGGCCATAAGTACGCATAGATAATGTAGAGCCTGTTTCTTCCCAAGAATCAATATTGAGCCATTGATATTGGTAAGTTAGCATCGGTTTAATATGGATAAAATCAAAATCCAAATAGGTGCCAGCGTTAATCTGATAGCCTAATTGCACACCAGAGTAGTCACCTTTTGCTTTGGTATTTCCTTGCCATCCCGTATTACCACCGATATCCCTCTCACTATCGACAGTGTAATAACCAATATTTAAATTACCGTTTAAGAATAATGTATCACTATACCAACCGGCATAAGGCATAAATTCAAAATGGCTAATTTCTTTGCTTGCATTACGTTGTTTAGCATCGGCTTTAGCGTAGTTATATGCTAAAGAAACGCCAATTAGCGCATCTTGATTTATTTCATAATCAGTACCGATTTGAATACCAGTGCGATAAGTATTGTAGCCGTTAATTCCACCTTGTTGACTTTGCGTACCATAACCGTACAGAATATTTGCCCAGCTATTCCAACCTATTTCTCTTTCTTCAATGGGGAGCTGATTATCATAGCGTAAGTAGCGATGAGCAATATTGTTGCGCATATCTTCAACCATGATTAATCCTGCTTGAATATCACTACCGTCAGCAATGGGCGCCAGATCATTTGATAGTGCAGCAATATTATTATCATTATTACCAGCGGCGACTAATAAACTTAATGCTTCATCTGAAATCTGGCTACGTGTATTATTAAATTCATTTAATACTGTTGGAATAATAAATTTAGCTGCTGCTAATCCATTCTCTGTGACATTGCCACGTTCAGCAGCGCTAATAAAATTATCCCCCCCTTCGTAGCTAATACCATAACGCGCAATTAATTGATTACCACTGACACCACCGCTAATATTTGGTGGTGTCGTTTCTAACCATGAATCTGTTTTTTCTAATAAAGGTGAAATATCTGGCGCTATGGCATTTGCATCAGTCACTGTAATGCCCGCTTCATCTTTAATTGCCGAGTCTGAAGCAATTAATACAATATCTTTATTAATGATGTTATCAACACTGGTGCCTTTAAAATCAAGTTTTGCTTGGCTACCTTTTTTAAAGGTGACATCGCCGGTAACATGTAAGATAGTTTCATCAGTATTGGTATTATCATCAAGGCGGAAAATAAGCTGGCTATTTTCCTTATTCATGAAGTTACCTTCCCATTGAATGGTTTTATCTTTACCTTGGATAGTTAAATTGCCATGGTTTTCAATTAAAGGAACACCGGTAATTTTATAGCCGTCAAATAATGCATTTTGTGCTCCTCCCTGATAAGCAAAATTGATTTTGGTATCCACATGATTATTCCCTAAAATATCACCGTGGATCTCGCCATTAACATCACTTCTAAAGCCTGTTTTTAAAGTGCTAAAATCAATCGCTGCGGTTTTTCCTCTGATAATAGCGCCATCTCGAATATAAACACCTGTTCCTCGTTTAGGAAAGTTACCTTCAACTAATATTGCTGTACCATTTTCACTAGTAACGTTAGCGCCATTTAAATTAATATTACTACTAAAAGTAGCTCCCTGATTTATTTTAATTGCATTTGCTCCATTACCAGTAACAGTAATATTTTTTGTAATTGCTTGAGCTTTATATTCTGTTGATGAGCCATTAAATACTACACCGTCACCTTGTGATACATTAACATCTTTATTTATTTGCGCTGTATCGCCATTATTAATGTTTACGGTTTCACAAATGGTTAAAGTACTATCGCAATCAGCCGCTACGGCTGAGCCATATATAGCTGAAAGGACAGCAGCACTTAAAAATAACAAATTTTTATTTTTCATGAGATATAACCTTATGACTATTATATGGTTTTAATTATTAGAAAGTTGCTCTTACTGATACTTTAAAATAATCTTGAGTTGACTTGCTGCCGTTATTTTTATTCTCAACACGCTCATTATAATATTCTGTCATAACACGCCATTGAGGAGATATTTGGTAAGCCATTTGTAAGGTATAACGAGTCATATCTTTATCGATATATTCACCTTTATTTGTTCTGTCTTCTATTTTTCCAAAAATAGACTTACGCATTGAGGGAGAAATAATAACACCGATAGGTGTCGTCCAGTTTACATACATACGTAATTGCTGGTTGTGATTTGTTTCTTTTGTATCATACTCTTCATGTCTTATTGCTTGTTTTCCACCATCAAAATAAGCCACTGTTGTATTGAGATTCGGGGTGATAAAGTAGCGAATACCGGGTTCAATTTCCCAACCTAAATAATCCGTATTAGTGACGCCATTACTTCGTTTGTCCTCTTTTTTTTGTAATCCAAACAAAACACTACCGGTTAAAACCCAGTCTTTATTAATAGGAAATTGATAATTTGTTTTTGATTCATAAAAGTCGATAGTTAAACGGCTACCATTATCATAGTTAGTTAAATCTTGACGTATTTTTAATCCTGGTTGTATCCAACCATTATTTAATTTAAAACGATAACTACCTTGTAAATCATAACGCTGATAACGATTTTTATTGTCATGTTCACGCTGACGAAAACCGACGTCAAAATACCAGTTCGATTTGTCTGGATTAATATTAAAATCAACACGATAACCAGAATAGTTATTCGATGTATCATAATCAGCAGATTCCCACGAGAACATCGCATTAACTGTTGCTGCGTGAGAATGAAAAGAAGTTAAAGCTAAGCCAAAAAGAGGTAAGAAAAGCACAATACGAAGTTTGTTCATGGTCTATATCCAATTCTTTATTCGCTTTTATTTATATCTATTTTTAGATGTAGGACGTCTTCCTTTTATTTTATTAAAAGGATTTTTATATTAGCGAATTAGGTTTATATATAGCGCCATAAGGTTATGGCGCAGATGTTTTTATTATTTTTCTTCACATATTGATATTTTTTTATTTAATTTATTCGTTGTCGCTGTAATAAACTCAGTCGCTCTCCAAGAATCTCCTGTTTTTTCTAACCAAGGGGTTAATTCTTCTTTAATTAATTTATCAATTAAAGGCATATTATCTTTGGCAATATTTTTCATTTGATATGGATCGTTCACATTGTCATATAAAGTATATTTTAATGGTTGCCCATCTTGCCTATCTATCACCAAAGTATGAGTTTTTGTTCTTACACCTCGTTTACCGAATGAAGGTTCACCATAAGGAATAAAAAGATAAAGCTGAGAGTTTGCTGTGTCGCCTTTGCCTGTGATGACTCTATCTGCAAGATCTGTGCCTTCTACTGAATCAGGGATCCATTCTGATAAACCAAGTAACCCTAAAATAGTTGGGTAAATATCAGGTGCTGACATTAATGCATCATCAAAACCTGGTTTGATTTTACCCGGTAAGCGAAACATCATAGGGACACGCATCGATTCTTCATACGGATTATTTTTTGTTGCTTGTCCATTTGATCCTAAGCAACTGCCATGATCAGAGAAGAAAACGACGAGAGTATTATCTGCAAGGCCCTGTTTTTCTAATTCATCGACAATGCGACCAAATTGCTCATCAACACCGTTGACCATTGCCATATATTCTTTGAAATATTGAGGCCCATAACCTTCTTGATATTCACTGTCCCACTGTACATTAGGGCGTGTATTTAACTCTTTTGATGTCTTACCTTGATAAGCATCGAGGTATTTTTTCGGTACTTGATCATAAGGAGAGTGAGGTGGGTTCATTGAAACCACTAATGCAAATGGTTTTGAATTATCTCTAAATTGATTATTTTCATTTTTGAGGAACTTGATTGCCATATCGGCTTCATGTTCAGGCCCCCATTGATCGATATAAATCGGTTTATCACGAGGTGTATCGTTTGCCCAATACATCGGTTTCAAGTGTAAGTCATAAGTACCATAAGAATACCAAAAATCAAAACCATGACGCCTATCTGGAGCAGCCCATTCATTCCAATAACGACCTTCCATTGGATTATTGTAACTTTCAATAAAAGGCTCATAGGGAGCATCAAGGTGCCATTTGCCAATATACCCAGTGCTATAATCTAAGGATTTAAGTACGTCAGACCAGCATTTTGCGTAAGGAGACAAGTCAATACCTACTTTTCCACCGTAATCATGGGCATTACCTGTGATACCATTACGCACAGGGTACTGACCTGTCATAAACATGCCTCGAAAAGGGGAGCATAGAGGGTAATTTGATGCCATTTGTGTCATTACTTTGGCTTGTTTGGCAAATTTATTAAGATTTGGTGTAATCGATGGATCTTCCCCCATAAACTGTAGAGCATGGGCTCGCATTTCATCAGGAAAAACAATTAATAAGTTAGGTGCATTTTCTGGTCGAGTGCGTTTGCTTGCTGTAAAGTCACCTGAAGTAGCAAGAGCAGGTGTAGAAACAGAGATTGCAGCCCCACTGGCGGCAAGACCTTTGATAAAAGTTCTACGGGAAACAGTCATTGCTTCCTCCTATTTTACGTTTGCTTTCGAATTGGTGGTATTTATCTTATTTATACTTTTATGTAAGATCAAAAAGTAAGTTAACGAAAGATCTAGAATTGAAGGAGAGATCACAGAATGGTGTCAAATTGTAAGCAATTTGATAGAGAAAAGTCGGATTCAAATATTGTTAATAATTATGAGTTAATTTATGAAATATTAATAACTGATTGATTTTATATATAAATTGATTTTTGTTATAAATAATACTCATTATCACTGTTCTATATCGTAACTCATTGAAGAATACATATGCGTACTTTTTCTTTCATTTGTTTTCATTATCCACTAATTACCCACCATGCTTTTCCTTGAAATTGAAAATTTTCAACAATATTCATACCTAATTTTTGATGTGCTTTTAGCGAGCGGATGTTTTCACTATTAATAAATGCAATCGGGCGACCACCTTGTAACGCACCAATATATTGGTAAAGCTCGGTTAATAGCGATTTTCCGCGGTATGATTTATCAATACATACAGGACCGTAAAACCAATTATTGTATGTAAGGCTAGGAAAACGTCGATTAATTTCTTGAGCAATAGGTGGAAGAGAAAAAGAACTGACCGGAAAGCTGAAAACAACCGCTATAATCTGTTCTTGGTCAGTTGCGACTATGGCATTGGTACTACTTTGGTACATAGCTTCAACTTTATCGTGTGGATAATCACCATATAATCCACCTTGCTGTGACTGTGAGTTTTCTTGTAGTAATGAAGTCACTGCTTTGATATCAGCGAAGGTCATTTTTCGTAATGGATAACTCATGTTGTGTCTCTTTTAGTCATGGAGAATTATGTCATTATAGGAAAAATGTCACTATCACAAAAGGGAATAAAAACAGAAGATAAGCTTATCTTTTTAATAAGTGTTATGCATTTATTTTATTTAGAAAAATATTGTTAAGCAGCAATAAGGATACTACTGCTTAAATAATAAAAAACTTTCTTATTAAGAGGTGAGGTTAATTAATAAGATCACCAGCCATAAGCTAATCCGCCGCCAAAAATAAGCTCTTGTTCACTATTAATTGATGAGTTAAATCGAAATGCTATATCATTATTTGGCTGATATTGGATACCTCCAGCAAGTGCTATGCCAGTACGATAATTACTAATACCGATGCCACCACTAAAAGTATGATGAGTAAGATAAGGAATATTGGTCATGGCAATTGAGGAAGCAATACCTGCATAGACTTTTTTTTCTAATGAAATAACTTTTTTATCAAGTGCTTCAATTGCATCGGTAATTGATGCTTGTCGTCTTCGATAATAATCATCAAACTCATGAATGGTTTTTTTGATGGTGTTTAAGTTATTATTAGTTTGATTTCTAAAAACATTTATTTGGCTATCAGTTAACCTTTTATTTTTACTAAGTAGTGCTTTTGTTTGTGCCAGATTGACTGCATCAGTATTATTTTTACCTTCACTGACATTGGTGAGTCGTGCTGTTTGTTTCTCTTCACTATTACCAAATGAAACCGTATTTTCCTCATTGGCTAATGCAGCATAACCAATAGCAACCGAACGAGTATTGGTGGCTTGGCTATTGATACCTATAGCAGTGGCACCGCTGCCGGATGCTTGACTATTGTCACCGAGTGAAAAACGGGCAAGATTATCATGGTTGGGAGTTAGTGAATTATCTATATTTGATGTTGGTAAGGTATTAGCGTAAGAGAGTGTAGGGAATAAAAAAGACACTAAAAATATTTTTTTTAATAGCATGTTATTCGTCCTGTAATGGATAACAGAGTTGCCAATAAATGCTAAATGATTCTTTTTCTCATCACAATCTAGAATAAATGAAATCACTCTTAA
>NZ_CAWQOK010000156.1:0-8923 GCF_963896075.1 Proteus sp. G4415 | reverse complement strand
TTACGGAGTAATTTTTAATATTAATTATTGAGATTTATAGCACTAAATAGAATATTTGCAGAAGGTAGTTCTGATAAAAAATTTATCTCAAGTACTTTATCCTTATTTTTTAGTCTATTGACGGGAAAAAACAAGAAAAATTGCAATAAAAACGCTCCATACAGATCACATTTAATAAGTGAGGGTATTAATAGCTATCAAATGATATTAATTATCATTTGCATTTAGTCAATATCCCTACTATTGTTATCTCTTCTACTACTAAGGAGAAATATCATGGTTAAACCAACAATGTCATTACACTCTCAACATGTTAAGAATTTAGCAAAAAAGATAAAAAAAATGCGTGCCATAGAAAAGGCGATTAATTGTAATAAAGAAGCAGATCTACTTGTTATTATTAATAAAAATCCAACACTTGTTTTTATAAAATAGCTAAGCACTTGGTTTTTTATATCAATAAATAGTAGTCACATTTTTAGTGGGGTTGACAACTCAAATGATAATGATTATCTTTTAACTCGTGAATAGTTGAGTGCGTTACTCGGTCTTTCACAACGACATTGCTCACATTGCTTCTAGTATTTATTGACCAACTCTCCTAGCGTTGGTCTTTTTTTTATTTTTGCATTTCAATAAACATAAAACCTTCCCTGTTAGTAGGAAGGTTTTATAGTTTTGAAGCAGATATAACATGACATTAAAATGAGGCTATGTTTTACCTTAATCAAAAACATTATTAATAACAGAGGCAATAATTGATGTGGTTATTGCGATTAACACCAAATCATTACCCACTATCTGCCATTCATATCCATCGTAATGCGGTAACTGACTTAGCATAATGCTGGGTACGGCTTTTTTCGCAATACCTGGAGGTAATGGCTTACCTCTTGTTAAATTCTTTGCTATTCCCGGAGGAAGGCCTTTATATCCAGTTAGATTGTTCTTTATTGCTAATGCTCTTGCATCATCATAAGTGATTGAGACAGAGAGCCCTCCTCGACTATCAATACGCAGTTGTGAAGAAAATCCATCTTGTTGGTTTACGTTCTGATGTCCTTTATTAAAACCGTTGTTACCTCTTTGATTTTGATGACTATGAGGATTACCGTTACCGTTTCCATTACCTTTACCCTTTCCGGGATCGGCGAAGGAATTCAAAGAAACCATAAAGGTCAAAGTAGCTATTAAGCCATGCTTTAATAAAGTGGGTGTTTTCATGTGAGTTATTCCTTAAAAGGACGCCTTACAACGTTATAATTCCACACATAAAAATACAACTGCCAATATTCTGATTAACTTTAGAAAGGCGAAATAAATGAGGCTATAAAAAATTAGCTTTAAATACAGCCTCTTATTATTTAATGCTATTTTTTATACGCTTCAAAAGTCATAATTTCTGTCGTATTACTGGGGGTTTGCAGATACTGGTAATCGGCTGATATTGTGATCTGTTTAAAACCAATCAAGCGTAGTATTTGTTCAAATTCAGACACACCAAACCATTTTAAGCTGAAAACTTCCCATTCACTTTCAATGATCTTGCCATCTCGCCATTTATCATAACGATGGTGTGAAGTAGTTAACTGATTTATATAATCAATTTCAGCATTAATTATCTGTAAGGTAATTAGATCGCCTTCTGGTGTATTAAATTGGCGACTAGTACATTCACCTTTAACAAAATGATGGGCAAGACTAATATCAACCAATAAGCGCCCACCAAACTCAAGCGCTTGATAACACTGTTTTAAGGCTTGGATCGCCTGCTGTTGCGTATTTAATAAGAGGAATGTCCCTGTAGGAATAATAATAGCCTCGACAGGGGTATTAACTTCAAAAGTGACTAAATTATTTTGAGTTATGTAGTTGGTTGTAAATCCATGCTCGATTAGATTTTTCTTACAAAATTCAAGCATCTCTTCGGAAAGATCAAATCCCTCAATATTAAAACCTGATTGCAATAAAGGAATAAGGATGCGTCCTGTTCCTACTGCCGGCTCTAAAATTTTACCTTTAACATCTTTTAATCGCTGTTGATAGTATTCAACATCGCCGAAACTGCATCCTATCGGTTTATCCAATTGATAAACTTGAGCCGATAGAGAGTGATAACTCTGCATAATATCCCTTAGTCTGTACCAATTTTTATGTATCTTATTAAAAACAAAAAATTATACAAGGCACCAAGGCATCTAGAGTAGGCCTTTACATTACCCTCACACTACTTATCCCCTTATAAAATTTAAGGTTGACAATCTAGTTGAGAATGATTATCTTTTAACTCGTGAATAGTTGAGTGTTTTACTAAACTATTTGCAACGACATTGCTCACATTGCTTCCAGTATTTACTGTGACCAACACTTAATGTGTTGGTCTTTTTTTATTAATAAAAACTGGCTTCACCTTTGGGTCTGGTCTTAAAGCGTCTATGAGCCCATAAGTATTGCTCTGGCGCTCGCATAATCTCAATTTCAATCAGATGATTCATTCTATCTGTATCATTTTGAATATTTTCTGTTGGATAATTATGAAGTTCTTTACCTATAATTAAGCTATATTTTTTATTATCATGACCATGATTACGTACCAATGTTACCGTTAAAGAAGGAGCTCCTGATAACTTTGCTAATATAACAGCGCCTTTTGAAGTAGACGTTTCCTTCACCGAAAAAAATGGTGAAAAGGTGGTTCCTTTTAAGCCAAAATCTTGATCTGGTGCAAACCAAATGGCCTTCCCTTTTTTTAATTCAGTGACCATAAACTTTAAATTACGTCTATCAATCATACCTTTATTAGAACGGCATCTTGCCCTAGTTTGAATAAACTCCATCGCTTTATTATTATGAGGCCGATACATTGCGTTTACAGGGAAGCACAACCCCATAATACGCCCTCCAAGCTCCAACGACATGGAGTGAATACCAATCAACAAAATACCGGTATGCTTTCGATTAGCCTCAGTAAAATTTGTTATTCCATCGACTTGATAGATATTTTTCAGTCTGTTATCGCTCCAAAACCATGCCATGCCAGTTTCGAATAGAGCGATACCTAATGCTGATAAATTTTCCATAACTAGCTTATCGATATCTTTTTTACTTTTATTCGGAAAACATAACTCTAAATTTTTCTTTATTATCGAAACTCTTCTTTTAATAAAAAAACGCGATAGTAATCCTAAATGTTTTCCTAAGAATAAAAGCCACGTGTAAGGTAATTGTACTAATAAAAAAAGAATAAATACGCCTAGCCAAGTAAGAAAATATTTAGGGTGTAACAGATGTAGTGAAAAAGAATTTTTAGCGTACACAAGATTTGTCCTTTCGTCACTTAAAAGACTTCTTTTAAGCTTAAGTTAATTTAGACAACAGTTATTTAAGATAGTTTATTTAAGATAAGTTACTTAGTGAATACCACTTAATAAAATTTACCATTTATCTTATATAAGTTTATTTTAAACGGCTTTTTCCTATTCTTTTCTTAAAAAAAAACTACCAGTCATAGCTTTATTTTCTGATTGCTTTTATTCTAATCTTTTTGGAAAAATATGTAATAGCAAAGTAAGTAAAATTATTTTTATTTTCTTTTTTTATGTATGGTGAATATTTACCAAACTTTAATAATATCAGTTAGAATAAAATTTATTTTTATTAGCAAATAATAGATATAAAAAAACCTCACATCAGTGAGGTTTTTAAGTTATTTCGTCTAGTAAGATACACTTATATAAGTGTCTTTAAGTCTTAGACGCAATAATCCATAATTATTACAGACCGATAACATTAGCAGCTGCTGGACCTTTTGCACCATTTTCAATAGAAAATGATACTTCTTGGCCTTCTTTCAGTGATTTAAAGCTATCGCTTTGAATTGCTGAAAAGTGAACAAATACATCTTTGCTACCATCTTTAGGTGTGATAAAGCCAAAGCCTTTATCGTCGTTAAACCATTTAACTGTACCAGTCATTGTATTAGACATAGAATTTCCTTTAATAAATTTAGTTATGCCATAAGGCTAATTGCGGTTTGATTTCGGATTTTTACTTATGGGTACTATTTGAAGGAATTCGCAACGAAGAGGTATCAAGGATAGCGCTAAACGGTGAACTACTAAAAACTGGACTAACATAAATAGGTCTGTACTTCCAAACCAATGACGCTATTAAGTCATAGAATTTATTTTATAGCAAACTATTTTCACTTTTATTTTTTATAGAAGTGTAAATTTATTTTTTATTTGATTTATTTACCATGAAATTGTTAACCTTTACAAATAGATAGCTATTTATTGGGAATAAGCCTACTCAAAGTAGATACTGATAATTTTACAAAACAATCAATATCTACTGATATATTTATACCATCTACTGTTTTTATTGCTTATTTGCTCAGATTAACTAATAAGATTAGTTAAAATCTGTGATGTTTTAGTCCACAACAAAGAGCCACCTTCATTATCATAGACATAACGTTGTGCATGGGGAAAACGTTGAGACAATAACTTGCCAAAATCAGGCGAGTGAACAGTACTCGTATCCTTTAGTCCATACCATAATGTTGTAGGTGTGCTAATCATTTCAGGAGTAAATCTCCAAGGTTGCATCGTGATTAATAAATCTTGAGCATAGCCCTTATTTCCATATTTAAATGCTTCTTTCATACAAGCTTGATAAACAGGAAAAAATTTATTTTCTTGATAAAGAGCCAAATCAACATCAGCACTATAATTCAAAATAAAATCCATTAACCAGTCAGTGGTGATATTTTCAATGATCCAGGTCTTTAATCCATCAGGATCGAATAGTGCCTGTTGTTGCATATTAACCACATCACTGGACAACAGTTTTTTTATTTCAGGATAATCTAGTTGATCTTGACCAGCAACAATTGCCAGCTTATCCACTTTACCATAGTAACAAATGGCCATTGCAAAAACAGCACCTTGAGAGGATCCTATCACACTGATATTCTTAATATTAAGATATGCTAATAAGAATAATACATCGCTAGAAAACGATTTTAATGTCTTTTTAGGATCAAAGGTTGATTCACCTAAACCAGGACGAGTCGGTGTAATAAGTCGAATATTTAACTTAGTTAACAGCTCAGCATCCATACTTAATAGCCCACTCATCCCTGCACCTGTGCAGAATAATACCGGTTGACCATCTGATGGGCCAGATTCATACCAAGTTAACGTTCGATTATCTGGTAATAACAATGCATGTTTTTCGGCACTTGTAACTTTCATTAGACTGTATCCAAAATTAATTTATAGATAGAATACCCGTCATTAAAAAAATGATAGATATAATAAGTATTTTTCAGTTTCTTATTAAGACTGATATTAAAATTAATATTGAAACTAGCTAAGGATAAGAATTCATTTTAACTCTCAGTATGCATTGATTTATACAGTTATATTTTATCTGAGATAAAATAATCGATATTTAGATATTCTAACAAACTGCCGATAAAAAATATATAATGACTTAAAAATAAAGGCGAGTCTAGCTCGCCTTTATCTCAATAAATAATCATTAAATTATTTTACTATTTTACAAGTACGCCCTGTATCTTCAGCAATACGATCATTAACTATTTCATCTTCTGACATCGTCGCTAAATTGAACTCTTCACTACCTTTACCCCACAGTTGGAAACTTTCTCCAACATAACGCGCACCACTTGCAGCGACTGCAGATTTTAACACGATTAATTCATCATTATAATCCATTACGGCCAAATCATCATTAGGGAAAGAAACTCTGATTTTTTGCCCTTCACAGTCGTAAGTTTCTGTTTTAGCAGCTAATGCAGGCGTTGCAATAATTGAAGTTAATAAAGCAATTGCAGAGATAGAAAGTAATTTACGCATTTACATCTCCTAAAATAATTAAAGTAACTATGGTTAGTCCAATTAGGTTAGATAGCTTTTTTAAAATAAAAAATAAGATATCTCCGTATTTAATTATAGGGGTAATATAAAGAAATAAGCGATTTTCTAAGCAATTATTTCCCACTGTATAATAGTCTAGATTAGTTTTACTAGCTTAATTTTTAAGGAGAAACCAACTCAAATACATAACTTTACATTATTGTTATTAACTTTTACCTTAATTAGAGTAACAGAATCTGCCTAATATGATATTATTGTCAAATAATAATTTGATTAATTTTCAATAGATTAATCTAATAATATCGATAAAGTGAAATAGTGGGAAGATCAATGCTTCAAGAAAATGTAGTTAAAGATATCATTGTTTGGATCGAGCAAAACTTAGATTCACGTTTATCATTAGATATTATTGCTGAAAAATCAGGCTATACCAAGTGGCACTTCCAGCGCTTATTTAAAGCATATACAGGAATATCTTTAGGCAAATATGTCCTAGCACGCCGTTTATCTTGTGGCGCTTATGCGTTGAGGATCACTCGTAGTAGCCTTTTAGATATTTCTTTAAAATACCATTTTGATTCGCAACAAACGTTTTGTCGTGCGTTTAAAAAACAATTTAATATCACCCCTTCTGAATATAGGAAAAAGCAAGGTTGGGATATTAGTGAGCTTATATTTCCAGCATTAGAAACTGTTGAACTTAAAGCAAAATATGAAGTAATGACCTTACCTTCTAAAGAGTTGATAGGTATGGCTCATCAATACAATAAAAATATTTCAGCATGGAATTATGATAAGAAAAAATTTAGAAAAGAATTCTGGAAGAAGTTTTTAAAAGAAATACATACCATCCCTACAGAAATGTATGCCACACATCGTGCTTCTGCAGGCTCGCTAGATGATACGACTTATATTTATACAACAGCAGTAAGTAAAGAACAATTAACAAGCTCTGCTAATATTTCCACTATGTCTAAAGTAGAATTACCCAATGGGAAATATTTAGTTATTACTTTTGAGATGGATAATATTTTAGATTCCCTCACCGGGTATGATGATATTATTTATACTGTATATACCAAAGTATTACCAAAGATGAATTTGCTACGTCGATCTGGTCCAGATATTGAGCGCTATACCTTAAAACAATCGGTTAGCTATGATAAGTTAATCGGCCATAGTGAGCAGCATCTACAAGAAATTAGTTACTATATTCCTGTTCTTTAGTCGCTAATAGAAATAAAAAGATCTCAATCTGATTACGCATCTTGAGATCTTTTTAATATTTATAATACGTTAAAGTAATTAATCTTTTTTAGATTGATTAGCAAAAAAGATCTCATCTTGTATATTTTTAGTTTTAAGAGTAAAGAGTTGATTAGTTAGGTTTTCAGTTAATTGCTCTGCATCAGCCATTACACGTAAATTAAATTCATTCAGCATGTTATCCGCTGCTGCTTTATTCTTTTTACTCATTGACAAATAGTTAGCCTCCATTTCTTTTTGTTCTAATGCTGTTTTAGCTTCCCATTCTTGGTATGCTTTTTTAACAATAGGAGCAAATTGAGGATAATCTGTCATTACTAATGTTTGTAACTTACGATATTTCCAATAGATAGAGTCATTATCTGCTTTATCTGTTCCAATAGCATAGTGTTGTGGATATGCTTTTAATCCACTGTAATAAGGAACAAAAGCGGTTAGATCAGCCATTCCCAAACCAACATAAGTCACTTCACCAATCTCTTGCGGTAATTCAGGTCTTACTTGCATCACATGAGATTCATAAGTACGAAACACACTTATTGGTCGCCATGGTTCATTGCCATTCAATCCATTGGTATAAGGATCATGTTCTGTACCGTCAAAATGGTTGCGTAACATCGCTTTGGCGTCTTCTACTGATACTTTTTTCTCCGGTGTCAGCATAGGCGCAAATTGACGACCATCTGCCACATTCTGTTTCAGAGAAGGGTTAAATTGTTGCTGGATAACCCAAACCCTCGGATAATTATAAGTGAGATCACGTTCATCATCACGCGTATAGGCTTTAGAAAAATTAAATTCGCCATCAGTGGCAGGATCATAAAGTCCTTTTTCTATTGCAAACTCAACTAAGTTTTTAGAGCCTAAAGTATCATTACTATCTATATGGTAGGCCTGTAAACGCCCTTGATTACCCGTCGCAAAATATTTATCTTTTGGTAGTTTTTGCGCCATCCATTGATGACCTGTACCAGTTTCTAGGTACCACACCTCATTTTTATCAACGACGGCAACCCCAAATCCTTCTCCCGCACCTTGTGTTTCGATGATGTTTCCCAGTAATTCAATTGCTTCACGGGCAGTTTTTGCCCTTGAGAGTAAAATATCTGGAATATCATCTTCAGTGATCCCCGTATCTTCAACATAAGGATCGAACGCCAATGCTTTAGGTGAGGCAAAAATGGATTCTGTACCACTCACCCCAACGCCTAGCTCATTAAAACCCGTTGCACCATGCAATTGAGTTTTCCAATTAGGTACAGTGGTATAACGTAATGAGTGTTTAGGTAGTGGATAAGTAAAGCTATTAGCGCCATGATGGGCTTGAGTGCTATAAATGCCAGTCTGATTACTTTTAGCTGGATGAATAACAAAATGTTGTGCTTTTAAAGCATCACTATCTGCGCTACGAGCTACAATCAAAGAGCCGTCATTAGTTGCTTCACTCCCTGCTAATAACGTTGTGCAGGCCAGAGCCGAAGAAACTAATGCGATATTAATTGACAAAGCGATAACAGCTTTTTTAAATAAAAACATATAATGCCTCATTTGCTTGTTATTTATAATTTATATCTCAATTAATTATCTCTATTTTAGAGTAAAAAACTTGATATTTTTTGGTCTGCAGAATATTAGCAATGAGAAACAATCAATTACCGTGATTAACATCTCAATGATTAACTATTTAAAAAATAAAAATCGCATCAGTCTAACAACCATTTTTTATAGTGCATATAAAATCAAATAATATT
>NZ_CAWQOK010000155.1:0-1114 GCF_963896075.1 Proteus sp. G4415 | reverse complement strand
ATTATAATTCGTATATAAGGGTTAAGTGTGGGTATTGTAAAAATTTCTGATGAGCTACATGAGTATCTTCGTAAAGCGAGTAATGTGATGTCTCGATCAGTTAATGCACAAGCAGAGTTTTGGATAAAAATTGGTATTCAAGCAGAATTAAATCCAGAAAAAACGTTTCCAATGATTATTAATGAAATGTTAGAAAAAGAAGCAATAAAACAAGAGCATAAGTAAATATAAAGGAGATTAATATGGATAAAATTACGATTAAAACCCCTGAGGAAATTGAATTAATGCGTGAATCAGGTCGTTTATTAGCCCAAGTTTTTACAATGCTTGATGATTTTATTGTGCCAGGTGTTTCCACATTAGAAATTAACGATAAAGTAGACGATTTTATTACTCATGATCTGCAATCGAGACCTGCAAGCAAAGGACAATATGGTTATGAGTATGTACTTAATACTTCAATTAATGAGGTAGTATGCCATGGTGTTCCTAAAGCCGATGAGCTATTAAAAAGTAAAGATATTATTAATGTCGATATTACACTAGAAAAAAATGGTTTTATTGCTGATTCTAGCAAGATGTATGTCATGCCAGATGCCTCACCTATAGCAAGAAGATTAGTCAAAACAACTTACCAAGCGATGTGGGAAGGTATCAAAGAAGTTAAACCTGGTGCAACACTCGGTGATATCGGTCATGCAATCCAAAGCTTTGCACAAAGTCATGGGTATAGTGTTGTAAGAGAGTATTGTGGACACGGGATTGGTCGAGAAATGCACGAAGCCCCTCAAGTATTACATTATGGTATTCGAGGACAAGGTGTTGTACTAAAAGAAGGGATGACCTTTACCATTGAACCGATGATTAACCAAGGTGGACACAAAATAAAAACCAAAAAAGATGGTTGGACTGTAGTCACCCGTGATAAAAAATTATCGGCACAATCAGAACATACTATTTTAGTTACTGCTGATGGGTATGAAGTACTCACTTTGCGTCCAGAAGAAACACTTCCATAATAAATTAATTTATATCTATCTAATTTTTGATGCAAAAATTATGATATAAATTTATATTATTTTAATAGCTAGAAATATTATTTTTAGCTATTTTT
>NZ_CAWQOK010000154.1:0-4772 GCF_963896075.1 Proteus sp. G4415 | reverse complement strand
TCGACTTTAGTATTCAATGACAATAAAAGGCTTCTATATGGCGGTCTGTTTCCCTCATCAAAAATAGTAAATAGACGTAAACTTTTCGCCAATTCTTCCGATAACGCTGTGTAGGGATTATTTTACGAACACAGAAAGGAGACCAGTATGGCTGGTATTAGTGCACTAGGAATAGGCGCCAAGATGCCACTTGGCGAGACATTAATGCAATTAGAGGCTGCGGAAAATAAGCGCCTTGAACCTTTAGACAAACAGATGAAAAGCTACGATGCACAAATTACTGCATATGGAAAAATTCGTAGCCAATTAGATAAATTACAGAAAGCATCTGAAGAATTAAAAAAATTCGATAAAATCGTCGCCACCAAAGTTGATGATGAGTTTGATGCTTTTAAAGTAACCACTGATGGTAAAGCAAGCATTGGTAATTATACGGTCTCGGTAACAGAGCTTGCCCATGCTCAAACACTGAAATCAAAAGCCGTCAGTGATATCAAAGATCCTATTGGTGAAACATTAGGTGAAGGCAAAACACGGACTTTAGTGATCACCCAAAAAGGTGAAAAAGAGCCTTTAAAAATAGAGTTAACAGATAGTCAAACTTCTATTATTGAATTACGTGATGCTATCAATAAAAAAGAAGGCAACGTTTCTGCCACTATTGTAAAAGCCCAAGATGGCGTTAACCATTTAGTTCTGACTTCTCGTAAAGAAGGTACAGATTCTCAAATGGAAATCACTGTTGAAGGTGATAGTAAGCTTAACGATTTTATTAGCTACTCCACTAAAACAAACAGTGGTGCAATGACAGAGATCGTTAAGGCAAATAATGCAAAGTTAACGATTAATGGGATTGAAATTGAACGTCAAACTAATGAAATTAAAGATGCGCCTGAAGGGATCACGTTAAATCTTAAGAAAAAAACCAATGATAATAAAGATGGCGTAGATAAGCCTGAAATTATTACGGTTGCGCGTGATATTGAGCCAATGAAAAAGGCCATAAAAGCCTGGACCGATGCTTATAATGAATTAAATAAAACCTATAAAGATTTCACCAAGTACACCCAAGTTGAAAAAGGTGAAGATGCCTCTAAAGACAATGGTGTGTTATTAGGTGATACCACTAGCCGGATGATTATGTCTGAGCTAAAAAGCTTTATCACTCGTTCTCAATCTTCATCTGAGATTGATACCCTTAATAAAATGGGCATTAAATTTAAAGTAGATGGCACATTAGAAGTTGATGATAAAAAACTCGATAAAGCATTAAAAGAAAAACCTGCTAACGTCAAAGAGTTTTTTATGGGTGATGGTAAAGAAACAGGATTTGGTACTCAAACCTATAATTACCTGAAAAAAACGCTGCAATCCAACGACGGCACCCTTGATATTGCCACTGATGGTGTTAAAAAACGTAAAAAATCGTTAGATAACCAAATTAAAAATACCAAACGTACTATTGAAGCGACGATGGAACGTTATAAAAAACAGTTTCAATTATTAGATAAAATGGTTAATGCCATGACTAACTCAAGTGCATCAATTGAACGTTTATTACGCTAATTTTTAAGTAGGATATTAGGATATTATGTATCAACAATCAGCCAGTAAAATGTATGCTCAAATCGATGTTGAAAGTGAGATTTTAAATGCTTCACCTTACCAGCTGATCCAAATCCTATTTAATGGGGCGCTAAGCGCCCTTCGCCGTGCATTAATATTAATGGAACAAGGAAATATCGCCGGTAAAGGAGAAAATATTTCTAAAGCTATTAACATTATTGGCAACGGCTTAAAACAGGGGCTGGATAAAGAAAAAGGGGAGGAGCTTGCTGAAAATTTAGCATTACTTTACGACTATATGATCACTCAACTACTCGATGCCAATTTAAAAAATAATCCAGAAAAAATTCATGAAGTCATCAAGTTATTAACTGAAATTTCTGATGCTTGGCAACAAATTGGCACACAGATTAATTCTTATTAAAAAGCGTGGACAGCAAATATGGATATAATGGCAGCTTACGAGCAGGTTTTGAAATTAAGTGAGCAAATGTTAACGCTTGCCAAAAATCAGCAGTGGGATCAGCTGATAGAAATGGAAATGGATTATTTAAAGAGTGTAGAAATTATCACTAAGATGATAAAACCCACTGAGGGTGAGCTGATAATACAACAGCAGCTCACCAATATGTTAAAGAAAATACTCGAAAATGAAAATGAGACGCGAAATTTATTACGAGCAAGATTAGATAAGCTCGCTGTTTTAATAAGACAGACTGAACAAGAGCAGAGGGTACAAAATAGCTATGGTCAGTTTTCAGAGCATAGTTATTATCCTGATCTCAATCTAAAATAACTTTCCTCTGCGCCAAAAGCGGTTTTATTAGCTAATGGCGTCTTTATTTACCGAGTTATTTCTTGTTATACGATATTATTTGTTATCGGTAACGTTGTGACAATTAAACGATATGATATAAAAATAACATAATAAAAACTGAATTTATTACACTATATCATTCGACTATCGCTATCATCATCTGCTCTTCCCCATCTATTTGTTCTTCATTTACTGATATCATCACCGATAAATAAAAATCGCCTACACATGGCAGGCGATAAACTTACTGTTTCAAATAGATAATAATTGCTTTATTTAATCACATCGTAGAGTTGAGGATCTGCAAAATAGTCTGCGGTTAATGCCATAGAAGGCTCATATTGTGCCCCATATATATCAGAGAATGCTTTCCCCTCTTTACCTAATGAAACTTTACGTTCATCATCACCGCTACTTTCATATATGGAATAAGTTTTACGGCGCATAGCAATATATTTATCTGCATCATTTTTAATATCAGTATGATGCTCAAATATCTCCTTATCAGTTAATTCTAGCTTGTTCGCTAATTGACATCCCCAACGTGTTAAACATCTTTCTGCAAAATGTCGCACAATTAACCCCGGTGAAAATAGTGCATTTTTACCTTCACTACCATCAATAGCAGCATTGCCTACTAAAGTCGCATGGCGTCCTGAAAGCGGGAAAATATGCATTTTAGTCTCAGCAGTCACGGTTGGAATAACGCAAGCAAATCCTTTTGAGCGTTCATCAATGGCATAAAATCCGACATATTCCTTAACATTGCTACCTAGTGTCACCTTTTCTGGTTGGAAATTAAGTGGCCCTGGGACGGGATCAATAGCAAAAATATTGACCGGAATATCTTTTAATAGGGGATCTTTTAACATGGCATTGGCAAGCATATGACAGGTGATGCCACCACGGCTCCAACCCATTAAATTCACTTGGGTGGGAATGATGCCATCTTTGCGAAAGGTACGAATAATTTGTTGCTGAAGTTGTTGTTGAGTGACATAGCGGTCACCATAATTATATTTACGCCATAAAAAAGAGCCAGTCACTTCAACATCTTCAATGGGAATACCCGCTTTTTTCAGTTGATTATATTGTTGTTCTGTTAACTTTTCACGTTGCCAGTCAAAGTTGCCTTTCATTAAGCACAGTGCATGTTCAACATTTTCTTCCCATCCACTGCCAAATAAAGAGCCTTTTATATCTGAATAATTAGGGCTTTCAACCCATAAATCATCTTCTTGCAAATTACCGCTACCTGGGCCATCTACAATAAACCACTGAGCAAATTCGCGATCTAGATTATTATGCGCCAAGGTGGAAACAAGCTCACCTTGCCAATAAACAGGATTATTATGATTATTATTATCAAAAGATGAAGCGCCGGTACCACATAAATAAACGGTTAATACTGTCATAATTAAAAATTCCTTGTATGTTTTACTAAAAAATCAAAATATGATCTCTGTTTCCTTGTATCGAGCTATTCCTTAGCTCAAGTAAACTTTAACGACGACACTTTTTTTATTCAAATATAAAAAAGTCATTATCACAGTTCAGATCACATAATTAATAACTATTTAAGTTAAGTCGTATATTAATTGCTGTATAGCCATCTTAATTAAACTAATGCTATTCATTATCTGCTTTTTTAGCGAAAAAATTATTTTGATTATAAAAATAATATCGAATATTTCACGAAGTTAAGAGACTAAATCTTAATAGATTTATGATTTATTGTGATAGTGAATTGGGATAGTGAAGAGAGTGGTTAAAAATAAATCATTAACGAAGTGTTTATTTTTCTTCTTACCGTTGAAGTTGAGATAAAAACAAAAAAATCTCGCTAATGATCTTAACGAGATTTTTATCAATTGATACGCTTATAAACGATTAAATGCCACAACTCTCACCGCAGGAATATCAGCTTGAGCCCCTTGTGCAACTTCCTGACATGCTTTTTCTAACGCAATATGGGGTGTGATCCCACTCTCAGTTTCTACTATTTTATGCCCGGCGTAGGTATCACCATTTCTGGAACGCACTTTATACGCAATAAACCAATATTCCATATCATCACCGTTTACGTTATTAATCATAAAATTACCATAACGGTTTATGACTGACGTTAATGTGATAATAATCAATAATTTTCAGTTTTTTCGTATCAGGTTGATAAAAATGATAACAGCGTACAGATTTAGCGATTAGCGTCCATTTCAGTTTGTATCATCTTCTTAATTTTTGTGGCTTTTTCAAAATGATCTAATTTATGCGTCATTATCCACCAAGTTGCCGCTTCCATTAATAATTCAGGATCATCATTTTTATTAGCAAAAAAAGCATAAAAAGAGAGGCCTACCCCTTCTCCCTTTTGCGCTATTTTTGTATC
>NZ_CAWQOK010000153.1:0-27602 GCF_963896075.1 Proteus sp. G4415 | reverse complement strand
TAATACTTTTTTATTTAACCTGTTTTTTATTACAAGCAACTTCATGATCCATGACTAATCCTGAATCTAACATCGCCAAACCACCTTCTACAAAACCTTCTGCAATCTGTATAATCTGACGTACACGGCTTTCACTCACCTTCCAACGTCTTGCAATGCTTCTTTTAGAGCACTGATATATATAATGTAAAATAAGCGCATTCAATTCTTCTTCTCTTCTCAATTGTTGTAATCTCGCTATTGTAGCGTCAATAATCATACCATCATCATCACAACAACTTATCCTTGAAGATGATTGATAAGGTAAAACACCCTTAAAACCTGCTGCAATATGAGAATAATCTACTCCACTTTGTACATCCGAGGCCCAAGCTCCCCATCGTTCTAATACTTGTTGTATATCTCTCATATCACCACTACCTTATGCGATCTTATCTGTAATTGTTGAACGAGCAATTAATTGAGCCGACTGATACCAAATTTCTTTCCAAACAGACCTAGCCTTGTGAATATGCATATGCCCTAAACCACGCTGTAAAGCCATTTTTTTAGCTAGAATTTGAAGTGCTGTTTTGGGCTTCCACGCTGAGCTAAATAGTAAATTAAACGTACTGTCTCTTTCTGCATAATCAATTTCAATCGGTATTTCCCCGGGTTTTAAACATTGCCCATTTCGATATGCTGGCCTCCCTTTTAAATGCCATTTCTTCGCTTTATCAAGATATTCAGTACAATTATTTTTATGAAATAATGTTTTAGGCCTTAAATAGTCTTGCATATTATTATCATTGAGCCATTTAGCTGTTAAATAATCGATTATTAATATCAATTCTTCGAAATGAAAACCATCAGCTAATCTTGCACGGATATATCCTAACGTCGTCTGACACTCACGGTAATGGGAGTGAGTCACTTTGTTAAAATAACGGATAATTTCTATTTCTGGACGTTCAGGACTTGAAAACGAGCAAACTGACCGAGATCTTTTATTGTTACTCTCTGTAGTTATCTTTGTTGTACTCTCTGTAAGAAGGGCTCTATTTGAACTACTCTGAGATAGATTTGTTACACCTGTCCATTGTTTCGATTTGGGCTCATCGAACGGTTTTATTGTTGTTTTATTGGCATAATTACCTTCATTCAAACTTTTCTTTTCATCTTCTTCTATTTGCAAGATCTTATGTTGATAATTGATACTATAAAAATTTGTACGATCATGAAGATGTTTATTGAGTTGTTTTACCTCAATCAAGCCAGAAATACGTAACTGAGCAAATGCCCGTTTGAGCGTTGATACTGATAAGTATGGAAACTGTAATTGCCAATTAGATAGTGTATTGTAAATCCATCGTCGCCCATCATGTTCAATACCAGACTTAGTTTCTGTTATCCAATAGTGCAATTGTTGCAATACTAAAGCTTCATGCAATCCAATTTTGACAGCTAATTCTGGTATCACTATCTGAGGTCGAGATTTTATAATTAATGATTTCATATGCTGAACTCCTTTTCACTTTATTCTTTCTAAATGCCAAAAAGCATTAAATTAAAAATAATTTAATTGAAAAAATAACAAAAGATGGTAATTCCGTTAGTGTTTTGTAAAATATTCTATTTTATTAAATTTAATCATGACTAAAATAGTAAGCATTTTATTAATGCTAAAACTATCGTCATTCGAATTAATATAATTAATTTATATTATATGCATATCACTTAAATTAATAAGTTATCCGTTTGGGTAATTAAAATTAACAAATAGACAAAGAGTACGCAAATACTTTTTACCTAAAAAAAAGGAAATATAAATTACATGAGAAATAAAATGCACATAAGAATTAAAGAACGCCGTTTACAATTGTCATTAACACAAGAAGCTCTAGCAAAGATGTTAAGTGTAAGCCGAGTTTCTATTACAAAGTGGGAAACACGAGTTACAGAGCCGGATGGAGAAAATTTACAGGCATTAGCCAA
The DNA here is from genome assembly GCF_963896075.1 of Proteus sp. G4415. Classification (NCBI taxonomy): domain Bacteria; kingdom Pseudomonadati; phylum Pseudomonadota; class Gammaproteobacteria; order Enterobacterales; family Morganellaceae; genus Proteus; species Proteus sp. G4415. The sequence goes on along the minus strand of NZ_CAWQOK010000153.1, from coordinate 25,628 downwards.
AGTCCTTGAAGTCTCTCCAGAATGGTTACTTTACGGGGGGAACTCATCAGAAGCAGATGCATTAATTATAACTCGCAAGACAGTGAATATTAAGAAAATACCCATTATCACACTTGAACAAGCAGCTGATTGGAAAGCACGTTACGATACATTAAGATTAAGCGATATTCAGCATTGGTGCTGTGCAACAGTACCCGTATCTGAACAAGCATATGGGTTAATTTACCAAGGCGAATCTATGACAAACCCCTATTCACTTCCTTCAATCCCTAAAGGTTCAACCGTTATTATCGAACCATCATTCAAGAATGAGATAGAATTATATGGAAAAATAATTATCGCTAAAAACATTATTACTAATGACATCGTTATTAAAAAGTTTATCCATGAACCACCACAATTTTATTTAATCTCATTAAACACAGCCTTTACCCCAATATTATTTACTGATGATTATCAAATTATTGGTTATGTAATACAAATTATTCAGACTCTCTAATCTTCTTTATTTTAGTTTATTGAGCTGGCTCACTTCAGCTCAATATGTACTTCCCATTACATGGTTATTGTAATAATATAAACATCAGGTACAATAATTATCTATTAACAAACATCTCTCTTATTAACAATGCAAAAGGAAATATATATTCGATAGAAAATAATGCTATTTATTAGTTATCAAATAAATTTCATTATTTTTTATTTAAATGTAAATTAATACTTATTAACTAATTTTTATTATGCAAGGATGTATTATGAAAGTATTAACATTAAAGGAATGGTCGGATAAACGATATAAAAGTCACCCACCTTCTCTAACAACATTAAATAAATATGCACGATTAGGTTATTTTTGTCCCCCTGCAAGGAAAGAAGGCCGATTATGGCGAGTCAAAGAAGATGCTGATTTAGTAGCTATTTGACATCACCAGTTATCAATAACAACGATAACCCTATTTTACAAAGGATCCTCAAAGATGGCTGCCAGGCCTCGTAAGAATAACGTCAATATTCCTAACCTTTATCCATTACTTAGTCGTAAAGCCAGCAAGGTTTATTGGCGTTATCGCCATCCTGTAACAGGTAAATATTATGCCCTCGGTGACAATGAAGCCGAGGCGAAAGCAATAGCCATTGAAGCTAATACAAGGTTAGCAGAACAACGAAGCCGACAAGTTATGGCTATTAGTGATCGGGTGGCAAAAATTAAAGGTAAAGAAATCACGGTTAATACTTGGTTAGATAAATATTGGGCTATTCAAGAAGAGCGTTTAAAAGAAGGTGATATAAAGCCAAATACATATAAACAAAAAAAGAAGCCAGTCGTTTTAATGAGGCAAGCCTTATCCATGAAACCATTACCCGCAGTTGATGCCAGAGATATTGCTGAGATCCTTGATGAATATAAATCTAATGGCCAGCACAGAATGGCACAAGTTATTCGTTCTGTTTTAATTGATGTATTTAAAGAAGCACAACATGCAGGTGAAGTTCCTCCTGGTTATAACCCTGCCCTCGCCACTAAACAACCGAAACGAAAAGTAACTCGCCAACGCCTTAGTTTTGATGAATGGAAAAAGATATTTGAGATTGCTGACAAACAACATCGTTATATGGGCAATGCCATGTTGCTTGCACTTATTACAGGCCAACGATTAGGTGATATCTCGGCAATGAAGTTTAGTGATATTTGGGATGATCATTTACATATTATCCAAGAAAAAACTGGCACCAAATTAGCTATTCCATTATCACTACGTTCTGAACAATTAAATATGTCATTACGTGAAGTTGTTGCTCGTTGTCGCGATCGCGTTATTAGCCCTTATCTTATTCATTATTTTCATACCACTTCACAATCTAAACGTGGCGAACAAGTTACAGCAAATACACTAACGACTAACTTTAAAAAGGCGAGAAATAAAACGGATATTGATTGGGGAGAAGGAACACCTGCAACATTTCATGAACAGCGCTCTTTATCTGAAAGGTTATATCGAGCACAAGGTATAAACACTAAAGATTTGCTGGGTCATAAAAACCAACAGCAAACCGATAGATATCATGATGATCGAGGAAAAGATTGGATAAAAATCGTGATTTAATGCTAACATTAATTAAGAAAATCAGACTACTAAGGTAATAATATGAAAAGCTCACCTTATTATTACCTCATACAAACTTCATATAAAAATACAATATCATTATTTACATACAAAATATTCATTAATAATTTTGCATTAATATAGTTTAAGTTCTTCACAAACTTTTCGAATTAATATCTCACCAAGAGTTGGTGGAACCGCATTACCGATTTGTCTTGCTTGTTCTGATGCATTCCCACAAAATATAAAATCATCATTAAATGATTGCAATCTGGCAGCATGGCGTAATGTAATTCCATGATTATTCCATGGGTGTACAAAACGCCCTTTAGATGGATTATTACATCCCGCGGTTATAGTATTACTTGGCTGATGTATAAATATTCGCCCATATACATCTTTATGTCCTTTATAACCATCTGAATGGCATTTTAGTTGCCCATCCACACCAAGATCTTCTCTACTTCCATTTAGTCCTATTTTCATGAACCTATTTTTCATCATTTCACTCGGATTCATATGTATATTTGATGTATCATCACTAAGAATTGATGAACCTGATTCTAAACTAGATAAAAGTGAAAAAGTTTCAACTTTTGTTAATGATGTTTTTCGTGAAAAATAATCATTCCAATATCTTTCATACAAATCTTTAGGGATTTTTTCAAAAACGGATGAAGCTGGTCGCCAAGTTGGGTATTTACCAGAAGATGGTGAAAAATGAGTCTGTTTTGGAGGGAACTCCATCATTTCAATATTTAAATCAGCTCTTATACCTAAAATAAATACTCGTTTTCGGTTTTGAGGAACACCATAATCTTTAGCATTAATCGTTCCTTGAAAATGGATATTATACCCTTCTTTTTTAGCTAATTCTAAAAATTTATCAAGATATGATTTATGTCGTTCCCACAAAAGTCCCGACACATTTTCCACAAGAAATATTTTAGGTTGAAACTCATGAACGAATTCAAAATAACGTAATAAAAGCTTATTACGAGGATCATTAACTCCAGAATTTTTAATTCTATGAGAAGAAAATCCTTGGCATGGAGGTCCCCCCAAAATTAAATCCAACTCACCTCTAGATAAAGCCAATTCATTCCGTAATTTTTTTGTATTAATTTCATTAATGTCTTCATTTAAAATGCGTATACCAATCCCTTTGATATCATTAAAGTTTTTATTATAGGTTTCTGCAGCCACTTTATCTAATTCAATAGCAGCAAGGACATGTACTCCTGCATTTATAGCAGATAAAGAAAAACCACCAGCGCCAGAGAATAGATCAATTGCTTTAATTGACATTAAAAACACCTATTAAACTACGATAAAATCATTTTAAACGTGACCTTTTAATATGACACAAAACCGAATCAAAGTCAAAAAAACAAAAGGTTAGATATTAACATACAATATCATAAATTTGAATAAAGCCTATTTTTTTATTCTTTTTTGTATTTATTTATGAGACAGTTCAAATAAATATATTCTTAATACTGTTATAGTATAATTATTTGCTATCATAAGAATTTTACAGATAGAAGAATATAATATGGAACCTAGTAAACCAAACTCATTACATCAAATTTTCAATTCACCCAAAATAGAGCCTTTTATTAGAAAGTTAGTTTTCACTAACTTTAAAAATATAAAATCAGGACAACAACTTAGTTTTGATTATCCTATTACTGTATTAGTTGGACAAAATGGTACAAACAAAACTTCTGCTCTAGTAGCTTTATTTGGTTCTGTTTCTAATGTCTCACCCGCTCGTTATTGGTTTACAACCCCCCTTGATAGCGTTAAAAAAAATAAAGAAACCGGAGAATTATACCAATCATACTTTTATACATATAAGGAAGGTGAACACACAGCAGAAGTATTTCTAGTTAATAATCAGAGAACTGATAAAAATAGAACAGTTGATTATTGGGAAACTGCTCGTCCTCAAAAACAATATGGCATGAATACTAATTTTGAAAATATTAATTCACCATCTTTATCCAAAACACGATGGAATAAAATAAAGAAAGATGTAATTTATATAAACTTTAGATCTGAGTTAAGTGCTTTTGATAGATGTTTATATCATGCGAATAAGCCATCTAAGCATTACAAAACAAAACAAGAATTTATAAGAAGTAGAAGTGAAAATTTAAAGAAATCTATAAATGAGCATTTTCAATCATTTAATTATTATCAAAAAGATAGGATTATAAAAAATATAACTTTATCGGAAAATGAAGTTAAAGTTATATCACAAATTTTGAATAAAAAATACACAAACATCCAGTATATTGAGCACACATTCTTTAATGTACGAGGCGGCACCGCATACATTACAACAGAACATTATAATTACTCTGAGGCTTATGCTGGTAGTGGTGAATTTGCGGTTATTTCTTTAGTCTCTAAAATTCACTCTGCCCCCTTAAATTCCCTAATATTATTGGATGAACCTGAAGTCTCTTTACATCCATATGCACAGAAAGAATTAATTAACTACCTTATACAGCAAGCTAAAGTAAAAAAACATCAAATAGTTATTTCATCTCACTCACCTGAAATTATAGAAAACCTTCCTGATGAAGCTATCAAGTTATTCCATGAAGATCCTAATACTGGATATGTACATGTGCACAATGATGTAGGTAAATTAAGTGTATTTCATGTTATAGGAAAAAAATTCAACAAAATTCCTATTTTTTGTGAGGATATTTTAGCAAAAAAAGTAATAATGAAAGCTATAGAAAATGATGAGAATTTAAAACATAGTTTCCAAGTGGAATTTTACCCAGGTGGTTCTAGCTCTATCGTTTCTCGATTTAATACTCTAATTGAAACTAATCACAGTTTATTAGTTTTATTAGATGGCGACCAACAAAGTGCATTATATTCCGAACATAATTCATTTCCTGATGATACCGATATTTCAGATAAAAATCTGCACAATATTATCGAACAATTAGGTTTCGATGTCTCTTTTTCAAAAAATAGCAATTCTAGTTCTGTTCCTCAAATGAGGAAATTTTTACAAGGTGCTAAGAAATACATCGCTTACTTACCTTTTGATTCTCCTGAATATTTTATACTACAAAGAAATTCATTATGTAACGAATTTCTTTGTAATAAGAAGGCAAAAGAATGTTTTAGACAGTTATCAATTGACTTGTATGGAGAAGATGATTCGGATGCTAAAGCAATATTGTTTACTCAGTTAATGTATCTTAATAAAATTGATTATAATTGCCAAGAATTCATTGGGATAAGAAAACTATTAAAATTTTATTTAGCTCACTCAACTATAAATAATTGGAATAAATGATATAAACCTGAATATAGGTGAATAGAGAATACAATAGATTTGATAGTAAGTTTCAGGCGGTTTTGATAACTCGTTTTGATAACTTTTTGATAACCATTTCAAAATTGACAATAAAAAACGGGAACTAATAAGTTCCCGTTAACTATTTTTCAAATCAACAATTACATATGTTTGATAATTGCGTCACCAAACTCGCTACATTTCAGCAATTTAGCGCCGTCCATTAGACGTTCGAAATCATAAGTAACGGTCTTCGCTTCAATTGCGCCTTCCATACCTTTAATGATTAAGTCAGCAGCTTCTGTCCACCCCATGTGGCGTAGCATCATCTCCGCGGAGAGAATGATAGAGCCTGGGTTAACTTTATCTTGTCCGGCATATTTTGGTGCTGTTCCGTGAGTCGCTTCAAATAATGCACACTCATCACCAATATTAGCGCCAGGAGCAATCCCAATACCACCAACTTGTGCTGCTAATGCATCAGAAATATAGTCGCCATTTAGGTTCATACAAGCGATAACATCATACTCGGCTGGGCGTAACAGGATTTGTTGTAAGAATGCATCTGCGATAACATCTTTAACAATAATATCTTTACCTGATTTAGGGTTCTTAATTTTAACCCAAGGACCACCATCTAACAGCTCACCACCAAATTCTTCACGGGCTAATTCGTAACCCCAATCTTTAAAGGCACCTTCGGTAAACTTCATAATATTACCTTTATGCACCAATGTAACGGAGTCGCGATCGTTATCAATTGCATATTCAATCGCTGCGCGAACTAAACGTTTAGTCCCCTCTTCTGAACACGGCTTAATACCGATACCACAATCTTGTGGGAAGCGAATTTTGGTTACACCCATTTCATCTTGCAGGAACTTAATCACTTTATCTGCTTCTGCTGAGCCGGCTTTCCACTCAATACCGGCATAGATATCTTCTGAGTTTTCACGGAAGATAACCATATCCGTCAGTTCTGGGTGTTTTACTGGGCTTGGAGTGCCTTTGTAATAACGCACTGGGCGCAGGCAAACGTAAAGGTCGAGTTGTTGGCGTAGTGCCACATTTAATGAACGGATACCACCACCTACTGGTGTAGTAAGAGGACCTTTAATAGAAACACGATATTCACGAATAAGATCTAAGGTTTCTTCTGGCAGCCAAACATCTTTACCATAAATTTGTGTTGATTTTTCACCGGTGTAGACTTCCATCCACTCAATCTTACGTTCATTGCCGTAAGCTTTTTCAACCGCTGCATCAACAACTTTTAACATTGCTGGCGTGACATCGATACCGATACCATCCCCTTCGATATAAGGGATAACCGGATTATTTGGAACAACAAGCTTACCTTTAGCATCTAATGTAATTTTAGCACCATTAGCCGGAACAACTACTTTGCTTTCCATTTACCTCTCCTTTCATGTAAGCGCACGCTTTGTTAATTTTTTGTAAGAGACCTGTCAATACTACTTGATTATTCAGCTAACGCCAATCGCTTCTCTTTTAAGGTATAATCAATCTCCCATTTTTGACAAAAAATAGCTATGGCAAATCAATTTAACAATAGATCGAAACTACGCAAATCTCACGCACTAGCAGGACAAAAAAAACCTTCTCGCCCTAGAGGTGAGCGTAAAGTGATTATCTTTAATAAACCCTTTGATGTTCTTGTGCAATTTACCGATGATAGCGGTAGAAAAACGCTAAAAGATTTTATCCCCATTCCTGATATTTATGCGGCAGGACGGTTAGATAGAGATAGTGAAGGTCTGTTAGTATTAACAAATGATGGCAAATTACAGGCCAAATTAACTCAACCAAATAAAAAAACAGGGAAAGTCTACTATGCTCAAGTAGAAGGCATTCCCACAGAGATAGCGTTACAACAATTTCGTGAAGGACTTAACCTAAAGGATGGGAAAACACTACCTGCAAAAATTGAAAGGGTAGAACAGCCAACGTGGGTTTGGACGCGATTTCCACCTATTAGAGAGCGTCAATCTATTCCGACTAGCTGGTTAAAAATCACTTTATTTGAAGGAAAAAACCGCCAAGTTAGACGTATGACTGCCCATATTGGTTATCCCACATTACGCTTAATTCGTTTTAGCATGGGAAATATTACCTTGGATAATCTATTACCGGGTCAATGGAAGGAGATTAATTTTGTTTAAACCACATATCACTGTTGCTTGTATTGTTCATGCAAACAATAAATTTTTAGTTGTTGAAGAAACGGTAAATGGTAAAGCCACATGGAATCAACCCGCAGGACATTTAGAAGCAAATGAAACCCTGATCCAAGCGGCACAACGAGAGTTATGGGAAGAAACCGGTTTAACCTTGCCGGTACAATATTTTCTGAAATTACATCAGTGGGTGGCACCGGACAATACGCCATTTTTGCGTTTTTTATTTTTGATAGAAGCACCAGAACAATTAGCCACACAACCACATGACGATGATATTAATGGCTGCTACTGGGTGACCGCGCAAGAGATAATCAATAGCCAACAATTACGTTCACCGCTGGTAAAAGAAAGTATTCTTTGTTATCAACAAAATGAACGTTATCCACTCTCTTTACTGGATAGCTTTGGTTCAACATTTGCCTCTTAACAATGACTTTCATGGTTAAGAAGGCAAAAAATGTATTCGTTTGATGCACCCTTGATAGTGATATGGTAAAGTATGGCGCTTATTTTTCCGCAGTGAGATCCATTCATGTCAGATAACAGCCAAAAAAAAGTCATCGTTGGAATGTCCGGTGGCGTAGATTCATCCGTCTCAGCCTATCTTCTTAAGGAACAGGGATATCAGGTCGTTGGTCTGTTTATGAAGAACTGGGAAGAAGATGACGATACAGAATATTGCTCAGCTTCTGCCGACCTTGCCGACGCGCAAGCCGTGTGCGATAAGCTTGGCATAGAACTTCACACTATCAATTTTGCCGCTGAATATTGGGATAATGTATTTGAACACTTTTTATCTGAATATAAAGCTGGCCGCACCCCTAATCCCGATATTCTATGTAATAAAGAGATAAAATTTAAAGCATTTTTAGAATATGCAGCTGAAGATTTAGGGGCCGACTATATTGCAACGGGGCACTATGTTCGTCGCCGTGATATTGATGGTAAAAGCCAATTACTGCGCGGTGTTGATAACAACAAAGATCAAAGCTACTTCTTATATACATTAAGTCATCAGCAAATCGCCCAAAGCCTTTTCCCTGTCGGTGAAATGGAAAAACCTGAGGTGAGAAAAATTGCCGAGAAGCTTGATTTAGCCACCGCGAAGAAAAAAGACTCTACGGGGATCTGCTTTATCGGTGAACGCAAGTTTACTGATTTCTTATCGCGCTATTTACCTGCCAAACCGGGTCCTATCGTCACCGTAGATGGCGAAACCATTGGTGAACATCAAGGGTTGATGTATCACACCTTAGGTCAACGTAAAGGTCTGGGTATCGGTGGCACAAAAGAAGGTAGCGAAGATCCTTGGTATGTAGTCGATAAAGATGTTGCAAATAACATATTAATTGTCGCACAAGGTCATGAACACCCTCGATTAATGTCCGTAGGCTTAATTGCTCAACAACTTCATTGGGTCGCAAGAGAGCCTATTACCGAAGCTTTTCGTTGCACGGTGAAAACACGATATCGCCAAGCTGATATTCCGTGTACAGTAACACCATTAGATGAAGATAAAATTGAAGTCCGTTTTGACTATCCTGTTGCTGCTGTTACACCGGGGCAATCGGCCGTTTTCTATCAAGACGAAGTCTGTTTAGGTGGCGGTATTATTGAAACACGTATTCAGGAGTAGATGTGGCTAAAGATTTTCGTGATATTACCCTTGCACTGGCAGGTATCTGCCAGGCAAGTCGTCTTGTTCAGCAGATTGCTTATCAAGGGAATGCAGACGAGAAAGATGTTGAAGTCATGGTTAACAGCATTTTTAATATCAACCCAACTTCAACCTTGGATGTTTATGGTAATCAAATAAGTCATTTGAAATTAGGTTTTCAAACTATAAAAGCTATCCATCAAGCGGTAAGAAGAGAAAAACTCACGTTTGAGTTGATGACTTATCAACAAGGCCTGATTAACCTTGAACGTATCATCAACAAAAATAACGATTACAGTTCGCATTTATCACAAAAAATATCTCAACTTGAACGACAAAAAAATTATTTTGAACCGCTTTCTGACGGATTATTTAATGCTCTCGCTGGCGTTTATAGTGATGCGGTCAGCCCTGTAGGGCCAAAAATTCAAGTTAATGGTTCGATTGAGTTACTTAAAAACCCTATTATTCAAGCCAAAGTTCGTGGATTACTTCTGACAGGTCTTCGTAGTGCCGTACTTTGGCGTCAAGTAGGTGGTCGCCGTTTTGATTTTTTACTCCATCAAAAAACCATCTTACGACAAACTGATGATTTTCTCGCTCAATGTTAATACTTTAAAATTCAACCTGGGAGTTGCCAACAATGGAATTATCTTCGCTGACAGCGATTTCACCGATTGACGGTCGTTACGGTAGTAAAACCTCGTCGTTACGGACTATTTTTAGTGAATTCGGTCTTTTGAAATTCCGTGTACAGGTAGAAGTTCGCTGGCTACAAAAGCTAGCATCTTGCACCGACATTAAAGAAGTTCCCGCCTTTGAACAAAACGCAATCGATTACCTTGATGCAATTGTTGCTAACTTCAATGAAGATGATGCTGCCCGTATCAAAACTATCGAGCGCACCACCAATCATGATGTGAAAGCGGTTGAATATTTCTTAAAAGAAAAAGTGGCAGCTATCCCTGCACTACAGCAAGTTTCTGAGTTTATTCACTTCGCTTGTACTTCTGAAGATATTAATAATTTATCCCATGCCATCATGTTAGAAACAGCACGCCAAGAAGTGCTACTACCAGCATGGCGCGAACTGATTGATACTATCAGTAAAATGGCGCAAGCATATCGTGATTTACCCCTGCTTTCTCGTACTCACGGACAACCGGCAACACCTTCAACGGTAGGAAAAGAGTTTGCAAACGTTGCATACCGTATGGAGCGTCAATATCGCCAACTTACTCAAGTAGAAATTTTAGGTAAAATTAATGGTGCAGTAGGTAACTATAATGCTCACTTAGCTGCCTATCCTGAAGTTGATTGGCACCAATTTAGTGAAGAATTTGTTACTTCATTGGGGATCACATGGAACCCATATACTACTCAAATTGAGCCACACGACTATATTGCCGAGCTTTTTGATTGCATCAGCCGCTTTAATACAATTTTAATTGATTTTGACCGTGATATTTGGGGTTATATCGCTCTTAATCACTTCAAACAGAAGACCATTGCCGGTGAGATTGGCTCATCAACAATGCCTCATAAAGTGAATCCTATCGATTTTGAAAACTCTGAAGGTAATTTAGGTTTAGCTAATGCCGTTATGGGGCATCTTTCCAGCAAATTACCAGTTTCGCGTTGGCAACGTGATTTAACTGACTCAACCGTACTACGTAACCTAGGTGTCGGTATCGGTTATGCATTAATCGCTTACCAATCAACCATGAAAGGCTTAAATAAATTAGAAGTTAATGAAAGTCATCTTCGTGAAGAGTTAGATAGCAACTGGGAAGTTCTTGCTGAACCAATCCAAACGGTTATGCGTCGCTATGGTATTGAAAAACCTTATGAAAAACTTAAAGAGTTAACTCGTGGTAAACGGATCACGGCACAAGATATGGTTGTGTTTATTGACGGTTTAGCGCTACCAGAACAAGAAAAAGCACGCTTAAAAGCGATGACACCTGAAAGCTATATTGGTTTTGCCAGTCAACTTGTTGATAAATTAGATTAATTTATCCCATACTTAAAAGGCAGATAATCTCTGCCTTTTTTTATATCGATTACCCGTCCTAAATAAGATAAAAACTATCTATAACTTAAACACATTGTCCGTTACGGTATTTTTTAGGTGCTAGATTGACTATCATTATCTTAATTTCTCTTACAGCAACTGATTTTTACTGATGTACACAAGGTGGAATATGCGGATCTTAATTATTGAAGATAATATCTTACTTCGCCATCATTTATCTGTGCAGTTTCGCGATGCAGGACATCAAGTTGATGCAGCACAGGATGCGAAAGAAGCCGATCACTTTATCGCAGAAAGTACACCTGATGTCGCCATTGTTGATTTAGGTCTTCCTGATGAAGATGGTATCAGCCTTATTCGTCGATGGCGGGAAAATAATATTACTATTCCCATTATGGTATTAACGGCTCGAGAAAGCTGGCAGGAAAAAGTGACCGCATTAAATGCCGGTGCTGATGATTATGTGACAAAGCCTTTTCATTTTGAAGAGATCGTGGCACGCGTTCAGGCATTAATGCGAAGAAACATGGGCATTGCCTCACAAATACTGACTATTGCCCCTTTTGAGTTGGATTTATCACGTAAAGAGTTCATGATCTTAGGTGAGCAAATCAAGCTCACTGCATTCGAATATACTATTTTAGAAACATTAATGCGTAATCAAAACAAAGTGGTGAGCAAAGATGTGCTAATGCGCCAACTTTATCCTGATGCAGAGCAGCGAGAAAGTCATACCATTGATGTGCTTATGGGGCGTCTGCGCAAAAAAATTCTCCAAAAATATGATAATGATGTCATTGTAACTGTACGTGGACAAGGTTATCGTTTTGATATGAAAGCTTAATATGCATAAAAAACAACGTTCGCCCTTCTCTTTACGAACAAGATTTTTACTTGCCACCAGCGCCATTATTTTAGCACTGACACTCTCTTATGGTTTGGTTGCCATAGTCGGTTCTATTGTCAGTTTTGATAAAACGACTTTTATGCTAATGCGCAGCCAAAGTAATCTCTACTATAGCTTAGCGCAATGGAAAGATGGGCAATTGCAGATTGAATTTCCGACTAACCTCAATAACAACAACACATCGCTGGTGGTTATCTTCGACGAGAAAGGCAATGTGCTATGGACGCCAACGGATTTACCTCAGGTGATCCCAAACAGTATCGCGCCAAAATGGCGCAATAAAGAAGGCTTATTTGAAATTAGTGTGAATGTTAAAACGACACGTTTTATGTTACAGCAACTGCCTCAATATCGTGCCTATCTAAAAAAACTCAACGAATATTCAAGTAATGATACCTTAACGCATTCCGTGGTTATTAATCACTATCCTGCGGCGGATAATATGCCTTATCTATCCATTGCGGTTATCGATCCTATTCCTCAAAGTCTGCAAAATGTAAGTAGAGTCTGGGATTGGTTTCTCTATATATTACTAGCTAATTTTCTTTTGGTGATCCCATTAATTTGGTTAGCAGCCCATTGGAGTTTAAGGCCGATTAAATCCATTATTGAGCAGATTAGTGCGTTGGAAAAAGGCACTCGCGATAATTTAGATGAAAATCCCCCTAAAGAGCTCAAAGGATTAGTTTATAATCTCAACATTTTATTGCGTAATGAACGCAACCGTTATAGTAAATACCGTACCAGTTTATCTGATCTAACTCATAGCTTAAAAACCCCCCTTGCTGTTTTACAATCAACATTACGTGCTCTACGTGCTGGCAAACAAATGTCTATAGAACAAGCTGAGCCGATTATGCAAAGTCAAATTGAACGAATTTCACAGCAAGTTGGTTATTATTTACATCGAGCTTCTCTTCACAGTGATCACGATATAACAACACGTAAGCTCCACTCTTTATCAGGCTTACTTGACAATCTTTGTAGTGCACTTACTAAGGTCTATCAATCCAAAGGCGTTGATATAACGTTAAATGTTTCCCCTGAAATGATGTGGTTAGGTGAAAAGAATGATTTTATGGAAGTCATGGGAAATGTACTTGATAATGCTTGTAAGTACTGCTTAGAGTTTGTCGAGATCAATGTAAGTCATGATGACAATTGTGTGATTATCACCGTAGATGATGATGGCCCAGGAGTCAGCCCAGAAAAAAGGGAGCTTATTTTTCAGCGTGGTACACGTGCAGATACATTGCGCCCAGGACAAGGCTTAGGATTATCAATTGCTGTTGATATTATTGAGCAATATAACGGTGATATCACCATTACTGATAGTCCATTAGGGGGGGCAAGACTCATCGTCACCTTTGCTGAGCAACAACTCACTACTGAAATAGAGTAACGCTCTTCTCTATCAACTTATATTATTGCTGATTTAATTTAGGTCTTATCACAATAAGATTGCGAGATGTATGATAACTACGCAGTTGTCAGTATATTACTCGTTATTACTCACATTGCACCAAGGAATGTTTAGCAGGAAGTTGTAATTCATTATATGATATTTTTAGGCTTCCCAAATTCAGGAAATACACAATGGACTATAAACTTAATTTAGATTGGCAATCATTTTTAGAAAGCCATTGGCAAAAGCGTCCTTTATTAATCAAAAACGGCTTCTCTGGTTTTGTTGATCCTTTATCTCCTGATGAACTTGCAGGTCTTGCAATGGAAGATGAAGTGGATAGCCGTCTTGTGAGTTGTCAAGATGGGCAATGGGGAGTTAAACATGGGCCTTTTGAGCACTTTGAAGGTTTGGGCGATAAAGATTGGTCGTTATTAGTTCAAGCGGTCGATCACTGGCATTTTCCAAGTGCGGCATTGATGAAACCTTTTCGTGTGTTGCCCGATTGGCGTATTGATGATTTGATGATCTCTTACTCTGTTCCCGGAGGCGGCGTGGGTCCTCATCTTGATCAATATGACGTATTTATTATTCAAGGGCAAGGTCGTCGTCGTTGGCGTGTGGGTGAGAAAATCCCAATGAAACAGCACTGCCCTCACCCGGATTTACTTCAAGTTGATCCTTTTGACGCCATTATCGATGAAGAATTAGAGCCGGGTGATATTCTGTATATTCCACCTGGATTTCCTCATGAAGGCTACGCCATTGAAGAATCACTAAACTATTCTGTTGGCTTTAGAGCACCTAATGCACGAGAGCTATTTAGCGGTTTTGCTGACTATGTTTTAGCAAATGACTTAGGAAGCTACCGTTACAGTGATCCTGATCTTACTCCTCGAGAGAATCCGGCATTAGTCCAACATCAAGAATTAAATAAGTTGCATGATATGATGGAAGACCTACTTGCCCAACCCGAAGTATTCCGTCATTGGTTTGGGGAGTTTATTTCTCAATCTCGCCATGAACTTGACTTGGCCATTCCTGAACCTTTATATGAAAATGCTGAGATCCACGATTTACTGCAACAAGGTGAACAACTTCATCGTTTAAACGGTATTCGCGCACTGCGTGTTGGTGATAGTTGCTTTGTTAATGGTGAATTAATGGATACTCATCATATTGAAGCTGCCGATGCCCTTTGCCAATATGATTGTATTGATAAACAACATTTAGGTGATGCTTTAGCAGATCCAAAATTTATACGCTTATTGACGCATCTTGTTAACCAAGGCTATTGGTATTTTGAAGATTAAGTATAAATAAACTATTTTTATACAAACACACCCAGCTAATTATAGCTGGGTGTTATTTTAACTATTTAAATAAACAGTAACTGTTATCTTATTAAATAATATATTGCCTCTTTTAGTAACGTTCTTGTGCCATAAAATAACCATGGCAAAATGATAAAGAACGCACTCTGTAGCCCTAAAAGTAACCAGGTATGCTTATCATTTGATAAATATAAAGAAAATATAATAAGATGGGTAATTAAAAAATAGCTGAAAACGATAATAAACGATGCTTTATACTCTTGTTTACTAAAAGTATTATCACTGGTTATCGGTATTTTTTTACACAGACATTCTGATCTTGTTTGTTTTATTATTATTTTGGAGAGTACAGCCATTACGCAAATATCCTTATATCATTTTATTTAGATTATAAAGAATATTATTTGAAATAATCGGCCAATAACTTATAAAAAACAAACTTATTTTTAAAGTTTAATTTTAAATAATATGAAAACAAACCCTATATTTAAAATACAAAGATAAAATAATAGCCGAGATTGTCGGCTATTATGGGGCAATTATTTTACATAACTGCTCTATTAACAAATAACTTTTGCTTTTTCTCTTTCGGCAGTAATTTCAGCAATTCGCATAATAACACTTACTGCGGCTTCCATACCTTCTAAAGAGATAAATTCATGTTTGCCATGAAAATTATAACCACCCGTAAAGATATTTGGGCAAGGTAATCCACGGTAAGAAAGCTGAGCACCGTCTGTACCACCACGAATAGGCTTAATATCAGGTTCAATATCACAATCAATCATTGCTTGTTTTGCAATATCAATAACATGTGGATACTGAACCACTTTATCATGCATATTGTAGTAGCTATCATCAATAGTTAGTTCAATATAGCAATCAGGATGTAGACCTTTACCTACTTTTTCAGCAATCGTGATCATGTTTTGTTTACGCTTTTCAAACTGATTGCGATCAAAATCACGAATAATATAGTGCATTTCGGCTCTTTCCACCGTACCTTTAATACTTTGTAGGTGATAAAAACCTTCATAGCCTTCTGTGTTTTCAGGGGTCTCTTCAACAGGTAATTCTTGGTGAATACGCGAAGCGAGTCCTAACGCATTTACCATCACGCCTTTGGCACTACCGGGATGAACATTATTACCAACGATTTTAATACTCACAGAAGCGGCATTGAAATTTTCATATTCCAATTCGCCCACACCTCCACCATCAACGGTATATGCCCAGTTAGCACCAAATGCTTTTAGGTCGACATAATGTGCACCACGCCCTATCTCTTCATCCGGCGTAAATGCAATACGGATATCACCATGAGGTCGATTTTGTGCTTTTAAACGTACCATCGCAGTGACTATCTCTGCGATACCGGCTTTATCATCAGCACCTAATAGAGTTTTACCATCCGTTGTAATTAATGTTTTACCAATCATTGAGTGTAAAATTGGAAACATAACCGGTGATAATACTTCATCACCAATACCTAGCGCGATATCACCACCACGGTAATCTTCAAGCACTTGAGGTTTTACATGTTTACCTGAAAAATCAGGTGAAGTATCAAGATGGGAAATAAAGCCAATAACAGGTACAGGCCAAGATACGTTAGAGGGCAAACTCGCCATAACGCATCCTTTATCACTGAGTGTCACATCAGAAAAACCCAGTTTTTTTAATTCTTGTACCAGTGCCTTCGCTAATTTTAGCTGACCATCGCTACTTGGTGACATTTTCGATGATGGTTTCGATTGTGTATCAAAACTAATGTATTCAAAAAACCGTTCTAATAATTTATCCATTTTGCCCCCTAAATCTCTCTAATAACAATAATAGGGAACTCTATAAAATAATTATTGCGTCAAATCAGCTTTAGGATCATTAATTAAATCAAACAATTTATGGACATATGCATCAACCACTTGGCTCGCGGGGCCATAATGTTTTTCTTCAAACTCACTCTCCACTAAGCTAGGTTCAAGGTTAAGCTCAACCGTGTGAGCCCCTGTTAACCGTGCTTCATGGACAAACCCAGCAGCAGGATAGACATTCCCCGAAGTGCCAATAGCGATAAAGAGATCTGCCTGTGCTAAAGCGTGATAAATTTCATCCATGCCGATTGGCATTTCGCCAAACCAAACAATATGTGGACGTAGAGGAGAGGGAAATTGGCAACAATGGCAATAATCTGTCGTTGATAAATCCCCTTTCCATTCAAAAACTTGACCTGATTGCGGACAGCGGACTTTCAATAACTCACCATGCATATGGAGAATATGTTTACTCCCTGCTTTTTCATGTAAGTTATCAATATTCTGCGTCACCAGCAGGAAATTGTCCTTTCCAAGATATTGCTCAAGTTTTGCTAATGCATAATGTGCTTCATTAGGTTGAATTGAGGGTTGTTGTAATTGACGACGGCGCTCATTGTAAAACTGCTGAACCAGCTTAGGGTTGCGGTGATATCCCTCTGGCGTTGCCACATCTTCAACGCGATGCTCTTCCCACAATCCATCTTCTGATCGAAAGGTTTTTATACCTGATTCAGCCGAAATGCCCGCCCCGGTTAGCACCACTACTTTGGGTAAATTCATTTCATGTTCCGTTTTATGGGTTAAATGAAAATAACGACAACGTGAGTGTTGTCTACGTAAACTTTTTATCTTACGAAACTTCCTAAGCCGACGATGACGAAGTTTAAGTTTCATCATGGCAATCCTTGGTTTTTATATTTAACAATCAATAAAAATTGATAACTTTACTGTCTTATTTCCGTTTATATCCATTTTATGTCAATAAACTTACTGTCCACTTAAAATTCTAGCAGGATCGAGTTTAGTTGCTCGACGAGCAGGATACCAACTGGCAATCAAACTCAAAATAACCGTCGTCAAAAATACGGAGAAAACATCAATTGCATGTATTTCTGAAGGTAAGAAATCGACAAAATAGACATCTCCTGATAGCACACTATGCCCTGTCATGGATTCAATTACCGAGACAATAGGGGTTAAATTTAGTGAGACAACTACCCCCATAATAACACCGGCCACGCATCCGATCATGCCTGACAACAGTCCGTACCATAAGAAAATATTGCGAATATGGCTATCTCTTGCACCTAACGTTCGTAAAATAGCAATATCTCCGCTCTTATCTCTTACCGCCATAATCAGCGTCGAGACAATATTAAAACAAGCAACCCCAATCACTAAAATCATTGAGAGATACATAATGCTGCGGATCATCTGAATATCGCTATACATATAACCATAATCGCTGATCCAGCTTTTAGCATAAACATAGGCTTGGCTATTTAAGCCAGCATTATGAATAATTTCATTAGCTAGAAATGGATCGCTTGTTTTCACTTCAATACCCGTAATTCCTTTGCCGTAATCAAGATACTGTTGCGCATCTGCCAATGGAATTAACGCTAATTGGTGATCGAGCATACCACTGAGTTTAAATATGCCGCTGACTTGTAAACGAATGCGTTTAGGTTGTAATAGCTTTTTCGGATCATCATTGTTAGGGATCAGAATAGTTAACCAATCACCTTGTTTGATTTTTAAGGCATCGGCAACACCTTGGCCAATAATGATTTGCTGTTGACCCGCTTGAAAATGTTGCCATGCATTATTTTGCACATAGCTCGGTAATAAACTGATATCACTTTGTTTATTCGGTTCAACCCCCATCACTTGTACCGCTTTTAATTCTGTTCCTTTTTCAAGTAATCCGGTTAATAAAATATAGGGGGCAGCAGCAACGACACCCTCAGTATTTTCAATCCGAGATAGTGCCGGTTGCCAAGATATAAAGGGTTGTTCTACCGAATAAATTTGTCCATGGGGAACCACAGAAAGAATGCGGTTTTTTAATTCACGTTCAAAACCGTTCATGGCACTTAATCCGATAATCAATACCGCTACACCCAACATAATGCCCAGCGTTGAGATAATCGAAATTAATGACACCATACCAGCACGTTTTCGTCCTTTTGAAAAACGTAATGCGGTAACTAAAGCAAGTGGCAACTGCGCCATTATTCCACTCCTGAAATCGCTTCTTGAGACTCTAATTGACCATCTTTCATTTCAAGTTGACGTTGAAAGCGTGCCGCGAGAGATAAATCATGAGTAACAACCAAAAAGGCAGTTTTCTTTTCTTTATTTAATTTCATGAGTAATTCGAAAATACCTTCCGCATTTTTTTGGTCAAGATTACCTGTCGGCTCATCGGCTAAAACTAACGCCGGATCGTTTACTAAGGCTCTAGCAATAGCAACACGTTGTCTTTCTCCCCCAGATAACTCAGAAGGACGATGATGTGCACGAGCAGTTAATCCTACGGCATCAAGTAAAGACATCGCTTTCTGTTTAGCCTTTACTGCACTCATTCCACCAATCATTAAAGGCATTGCAACATTTTCTAATGCAGTAAAATCAGGTAACAAATGGTGGAATTGGTAGATAAAACCCAATTGAGTATTACGTAAATCCGCTTTTGCCGTTGAAGTTAATTTATTGAGCGATTGCCCTTTAAATATCACTTCACCTGAGGTTGGAGAGTCTAAACCACCCAATAAATGTAATAGGGTACTTTTACCTGAACCTGAGCTACCGACAATCGCCATAAAATCACCTTGATTGATCGCGAAAGAGACGGATTTTAAGACTTGTGTTGAAATAGCACCATCTTGATACTGCTTACAAAGTGCATGACATTGTAATAAAGGGGTATTACTCATAACGTAGCGCCTCTGCTGGCTGAATAGTTGCGGCCCGCCAAGACGGGTATAAAGTCGATAATAGTGAAATCACAATTGCGGCAAAACCAATCATAAAGACTCGGCTCCACTCTAAAGTCGCGGGTAATTCTACCCCATGAGGAATAAGCCCTACCGCAGGCATAATCACATTTAGTTGGCTTGATAGTAACGCCCCTAACAAACCTCCGGCAATAGCACCTAAAATACCGGCCCCTGCCCCTTGTAGCATAAAAATAGACATTATCTGCGAACGCTTTAAGCCCATGGTTTGTAATATTGCCACTTCACCTTGTTTTTCCATCACCAGTAATGAAAGCGAAGTAATAATATTAAACGCGGCGACCGCAATAATTAGGCTTAATAATAAGCCCATCATATTTTTTTCCATTTTCACTGCTTGGAAAAATTCGCCCTTTCGTTCACGCCAATCTTTCCAACTTAAACCTGCTGGCAAAGGTTCAGCACTGTATTTTTCAATATTAAGGGGGGTTGAGAAGAATAGACGCCATCCGGTAATATTGCCGGGTTGATAGCGCATCAAACGCGCCGCATCTTGTTGATTGACCAGAAGTTGAGAAGCATCAGCATCACCACCACTTTGGAAAATACCTTTGACTGTAAACAGTCGTTGGCTAGGCACTCGGCCCATTGGGGTGAGTTGGCTTACGCCGGGAACAATAAGGCGAATGCTATCCCCTTCTTTGGTTTTTAGCTGTTTAGCTAAACCACTACCGAGGATCACACCATATTCTCCCGGTTTTAATAACGAGAAATCGCCATAGCGAATAAACTGTGTTAGGGGTTCATCTTGTGCTTTATCAATCCCTAACATCACGCCAACACCGATATTATCTTTACTTTGTAATACCACATCCCCTTCAACTAAAGGAACGACATTGATAACATCTTCTCGTTTTAATAACATTTGTGCAGTACTATCTTGTTTGGGTAGCTGCCCATTGGGTGTTGTGATAACAGCTTGTGGAATATAGGCCAAAATGCTGTTTTGTAATGAGCGTTCAAAGCCATTCATCACAGAAGTCACTGTGATCAATGCCGCAACACCCAGCATAATCCCTAAAGCGGATAGCCATGAGACGAATCGACCAAATTTGTCGACTGCGCGACCCCGCATATAACGGAGCCCTATAAAAAATGAGACAGAATTGTACATGAAAACTGTGCTGTTCCTGTTGCTAATGCTAAGTGTTCAGGGATAATAAAGGGTAGTCTTACTGAATGGAACCACTCTATTCCCAAACTGTGGTTTTTTCTTTTATCTTAACCTGCCCGCCAGTTTAAGCTTTGGCGATGTCGCTAAAGATGTGTTGGGAGTTAACTACAACCAAGAGTTCACATTACACGCTTATGTCCTCAGAATATCGTTATCAACTTCCTGTAAAACAAGGGGATACTCGCCAGCTGGGTCAGCTGACAGGTGCCGCTTGCGCCCTAGAATGTGCAGAAATCATCAAACGTCATGCTGGATTAGTCGTTCTTGTCACTCGTGATATGCAAAATGCACTGCGTTTACAAGATGAAATCCGTCAGTTTTGTGATTATCCTGTAGAGACATTATCTGATTGGGAAACATTGCCTTACGACAGTTTTTCTCCCCATCAAGAAATAATCTCTAACCGCCTTTCTACGCTATACCGTATTCCATCACTTCTCAAGGGAATTTTAATCTTACCCGTCAATACGTTAATGCAAAAAGTCTGCCCAACAGATTATCTCGCAAGTCATGCATTAATAATGAGTAAAGGAGAGCAACTTTCTCGCGACAATTTACGCAAAACATTTGATGAGGCGGGTTATCGTCATGTAGAACAAGTGTTAGAACATGGCGAGTATGCAACACGCGGCGCATTACTTGACCTATTCCCGATGGGCAGTGAATTTCCTTATCGAATTGACTTTTTTGATGATGAGATAGATAGCCTAAGAACTTTTGATGTTGATACGCAACGCACCTTAACAGAAGTCGAGCAGATCAAACTATTACCGGCTCATGAGTTTCCAACTGATCCTAATGCGATTGAACTCTTTCGTAGCCAATGGCGTGAACGTTTTGAAGTAAGACGTGATCCTGAACATATCTATCAACAAGTAAGTAAGCAAGTATTACCCGCAGGGATTGAATACTGGCAACCGCTCTTTTTTAGTCAGCCATTATCCAATTTATTTGCTTATTTCCCACAAAACACCTTAATTGTGACGCAAGATCTGCAAGATTGCGCTGATAAATTTTGGCAAGATATCAATCAACGTTATGAAAGCCGTCGTGTTGATCCCATGCGGCCATTACTGCCACCAGATGATATTTGGCTTAATGTCGAAACGCTCAATCAACAGTTAAAACAGTGGCCACGTATTCAACTTAAAACGCAAGTACTGCCGGAAAAAGCGGGTTATACCAATTTAGGTTATCAACCACTGCCTGATTTATCAGTCAATGCACAAAGTAAATCACCGCTTGATAATCTACGCCGTTTCCAAGAGCAATTTTCTGGCAGTATTGTTTTTTCGGTTGAAAGTGAAGGCCGGCGGGAAACCGTTCAAGAGCTCTTATCTAGAATTAAAATTGCCCCCAAACAAATTATTGAATTAGCGGATGCTAAAGAGAAAGGGTGTTATTTTATTATTGGCTCTGCAGAGCATGGCTTTATTGACAATTATCGTCAGTTAGCGCTGATCTGCGAAAGTGATATGTTAGGTGAGCGAGTCCACCGTCGCCGTCAAGAAAATCGTCGCACCATCAATACCGATACACTGATCCGCAATCTGGCAGAATTAAGTCCCGGACAACCTGTTGTCCATCTTCAGCATGGGGTGGGTCGTTATCAAGGTATGACCACCTTAGAAGCGGGTGGCGTAAAAGCAGAGTACTTGATCCTCTCGTATGCGGGAGATGACAAACTCTATGTTCCTGTTTCGTCACTGCATTTGATCAGTCGCTACTCTGGTGGGGCGGATGAAAATGCACCTCTTCATAAATTAGGGGGTGATGCTTGGACTCGTGCGCGCCAAAAAGCAGCTGAAAAAGTGCGTGATGTGGCGGCGGAATTATTAGATGTCTACGCTCAACGAGCCGTTAAATCTGGTTTTGCGTTTAAATTAGATAAAGAACAATATCACACTTTCCGCCAAAGCTTCCCCTTTGAAACCACACCCGATCAAGAGATGGCGATTAATGCCGTATTAAGTGATATGTGCCAAGCCATTGCCATGGATAGGCTAGTATGTGGTGATGTTGGTTTTGGTAAGACAGAAGTTGCTATGCGTGCGGCATTTCTTGCAATAAGCAACAATAAGCAAGTGGCTATTTTGGTGCCTACTACCCTACTGGCTCAACAACACTTTGAAAACTTTCGTGATCGCTTTGCTAATTGGCCAGTCAATATTGAGATGATCTCACGTTTTCGTAGTGCCAAAGAGCAACAGCAGATCACCGAAAAATTAGCAGAAGGCACCATTGATATCGTTATTGGTACACATAAATTATTACAACCGGGCATTCAATGGAAAGACTTAGGGTTATTAATTGTTGATGAGGAGCATCGCTTCGGTGTACGTCATAAAGAGCGTATTAAAGCAATGCGTGCCAATGTCGATATATTAACCTTAACCGCCACCCCTATTCCTCGTACGCTAAATATGGCGATGAGTGGTATGCGTGATCTGTCAATTATTGCCACCCCACCCGCTCGCCGTTTATCCGTTAAAACATTTGTCCGCGAATATGATGATCTGGTTGTTAGAGAGGCTATCTTGCGTGAAACATTACGTGGCGGGCAAGTGTACTATTTATATAACGATGTTGAAAATATAGAGAAAGCGCGTGATAGGCTAGCACAGTTAGTACCTGAAGCTCGTATTGGTATTGGCCATGGGCAAATGCGTGAACGTGAGCTTGAACGTGTGATGAACGATTTTCACCATCAACGATTTAATGTATTGCTCTGCACCACCATTATAGAAACGGGTATTGATATTCCGAGTGCCAATACCATTATTATTGAACGTGCTGATCACTTTGGTTTAGCGCAGCTACACCAATTACGTGGACGCGTTGGTCGCTCTCACCATCAAGCCTATGCTTATCTATTAACCCCTCATCCCAAAGCAATGACTAAAGATGCCCATAAACGCTTAGAAGCGATTGCCTCCCTAGAAGATCTCGGCGCAGGTTTTGCTTTAGCCACACATGATCTAGAAATTCGTGGTGCGGGAGAGTTATTAGGTGAAGAGCAAAGCGGTCAAATGAATACCGTTGGCTTCTCTTTATATATGGAGTTACTAGAAAGTGCAGTTGAAGCATTAAAAGAGGGTCGAGAGCCATCATTAGAAGATCTGACCAATCAGCAAACCGAAATTGAATTAAGAATGCCGGTGCTATTGCCCGATGACTATATTCCTGATATCAATGTAAGACTCTCTTTCTATAAACGTATTGCCAGTGCCAAAGACTTAAATGAACTTAATGATCTAAGGGCAGAGCTTATTGATAGATTCGGCACCTTACCTGATGCAGGACGCAACTTATTACGTAATGCGGCTATTCGATTAAGCGCCATGAGTTTAGGTATAT
This sequence comes from Proteus sp. G4415, assembly GCF_963896075.1. Lineage (NCBI taxonomy): Bacteria > Pseudomonadati > Pseudomonadota > Gammaproteobacteria > Enterobacterales > Morganellaceae > Proteus > Proteus sp. G4415. The sequence continues at coordinate 1,288 of NZ_CAWQOK010000153.1, read as the reverse complement.
CTCGCATTGAAGCCCATGACAAAGGTGGCTTTATTGAGTTTGGTGAAAAAAATAATGTCGACCCGACTTATTTAATCGGTTTATTGCAAGAGCAACCGAGCGTCTTCCGTTTAGATGGCCCTACCAAATTGAAATTTATGATAAGCCTAACCGATCGAGAAAAACGACTCACTTTTATCGACGATATGCTCACCGCTTTTAGTGAACACAAAATAAACGCATTGTCTGTTTAGATAATAAAATACAAAAAGGCCTAACATAATAAATATTAGGCCTTTTTTATCTTATCAGTTATCAGCGTTAATGCTAAAAAGAAAACCGTTACTCTTTACGGCAAGGAATATTTTCATTCATAGAACAATATGGCTCTTGCTCCAAAACAAGTCGGCCATCGCTATCTAGCGCGATGATATCGCCCGGTTTAAATGTCGTTCTCACTTTACCCGGTGTACCATCAATTGTGTAAAGCACATCATAACCGATAACTCGCCTTTCTTGGCGGTAAATGGGAATACATTCTCTAAATTGAGCATAAGGGAAGTGAGCAATACTTTTATTGTTTAGCGCTTCTATCATATAGAAAACACGGCACTCTTGCTCTGCGGGATGAAAACGCGATAATTTTTCTGGTGTAAATTGTGTAGGCAGTCCAATACGATGGCAATACTCTTCTGTCACAAAAACGGTTGATTTAATCGGTGTTGCTGAAACCACATGGGCAAATTGTGGCCGTGGAAATATCCACTTCCAAGCGACAAATAAAAGAATAGCTAATACAAGGATTAGTCCTATTAGTGTGAACTTTTTGCTATCAACACTCACTTTTTCCCCTTTTTATGCGTTTATCCCTATTTTACTATTTTTTTGTTATAAGCGGATTTCACTCTTTTATCACAACGTTGTAATTCAATATGTTGAATGAATAAGCTTATATGAAAAAATATATTATTACGTCCTTGCTGATTAACATCATAAGTAAACTATGTACTTATAACATGGTAAATACACCACTAATTATTGTTTTAATCAGTTAATTAAATACGCGCTATTTTCTAATTATTTTCAAAAAAATTAAGAATGAACTTAAATATTTCTTATCTCATCAATGAAATCTAATTTCATTTACATATTTATAAATATAGCGTAATGATAACATCAAGTTAACAAATGTAATCTCTTTTAAGAAACTTCTTCATTAACCTTTACATAGCCGATTTGCTTTTCACTATGCGTAACAGACTGGTTTGTACATAAAGATAATAAAAATAATAGATTAAATACATGTTTT
>NZ_CAWQOK010000152.1:0-8968 GCF_963896075.1 Proteus sp. G4415 | reverse complement strand
ATTTAATTCTGCTAAATCTATTAGGGAGCAGATATGCAAATTAAAAGTTATTTTAAAAACACTCCATTATCGCTAAAAAGCATTAATAATGAGAGTTATAAATTTAATACAAAATTGAAATCAGCTATATTAAGTTGTTATAATACAATATCCTCTTTTATAAAACCATTTTTTCATAAAACTTCAAATAATTCAGAATTTAAAGTTCATATTTCTAATATTGAAAATATGAAAAAGAATGAAAATATACAATCAGATAATAAAGTAATAAACACGCCTCACTCAATGAAAGATGATAATGATAAATTTGGAGATTTATCTAAAGTACACAAAAAGTTTAAAGTTGATGAAATAATAAATTTAATCATTAATGATATTATCTCTGTTTTAGAAGAAAAACCTACATTAGAGAAAGGAAAAATTATACAATTTGAGGATGAGTTACATTCTCACTCTAAAAGTATTTTATCATCTACTAATGACTTGTCTTTAACTGAGATTAAAAATAAATTTTTAGCATCAATCATCGATAGCATATTAACTTCAGACGAAAAAATAAAATCTGAATTTGGGAATATTAATAATTATAAATATTTTTTATCAAATAGTATAAATGAGACGGTTAGTCGTTCACTGGCTAAAGATAAAAATCTTGTAAAAAATGGCGATAAATAAAATGATAAGCATGAATTATAAAGCTTAAATAAATTTAAAATCATTAATGAATAATGTAGCAAGTTAACTTATTTATAGCTAGTTTCTCAAGGCCTAATAATATTATTAGGCCTTGAAAGAGCATCAAATATCTAAGCGCTTAGCTTGCCATTTACGAGAGCGCCAACGCCATGCATTTGTTAAGCCTCGTAGCCACTCATCGCAAAGAAAACCTATCCAAATCCCAATTAAACCCATTTCCATTTTTATACCAAGGAAATAGCCAATAGGAATAGCAACTCCCCACATAAAACAAACGGCTGTAATGAGTGGGAATTTGGCATCTCCGGCTGCACGTAACGCATTAACCATAACAATATTAAATGTACGCCCAGGCTCCAAAAAGACCGATAAAATAAATAAAGGCAACAGTTGGTCGATAATGCGTTGATCTTCGGTGATAGAATACAAAATAGGATCACGCATAAACCAATAAATAATCACCACGCCAATAGTAAATAGCACACCTGCTTTTAGGCTTTTAAAACCCCGTGTAAATGCATCATCAAATCGTTTTGCACCAACTAAATGACCGACTAATATTTCATTACCAATGCTAATCGCAATGCCAAATAACATTAAGAATAATGATAGTTGGAAATAGAGTGTTTGTGCGGCGAGAGGAACTTCTCCCATTAAGCCTATAAAGGCAGAGGCGGTCATATAATGTAAAATCCACACTAGGTTTTCACCTGCAGCAGGTAAACCAATATGTAGAATTTTGGCTAACATATTTTTAGACCAAATCACTAATAGTCTTATATCGAATTTAATTCTTAATCCATAGAATAAAAGACCACATAATAAGACAACGGCAATAATACGACCGACAACTGTTGACCATGCAACACCCACTAAACCGTATTGTGGAAGCCCAAAGAAACCATATAGTACAATCATATTGCCGATAACAGTGACAATATTGGCAATTAACGTCACATACATCGCCGCTTTCGATTTACCATAAACCCGCAAACAGGCTGCTAAGATAATTGAAATTGCTTCAGGAATAAGACAAATCCCCAAAATATGGAGATAGTTATAGCCATCTTGTACTAAATGCTCTGGCGTATTCATTACATTTAGAATGTTGTAGCCAAAAAAGAGAATAATAATGGCACTACTAAAGCCCAGCAAAAAGTTAAAGGCGATAGAAATATGAATAGCTTGACTGGCTTTATCGCGCTTACCGGCGCCTAAATATTGAGCAATAACAACGCTACATCCCACGCTAATAAAGTTAAATATGGTGATAAAAAGATCAAAAACTTGGTTACCTACGCCCATTGCAGCTAAATAGGCAGTAGAGACATGACTTATCATGTAAGTGTTAATCAATAGCGTGGCAAGATGAAGAAAAATATCAATAAAAATAGGCCAGCTAAGGGAAAAAAGTGAGCGATCCGCTACATCAGATTGATGCATTGAAAACCTTCTTAAAAACGAGTGAAATAGTGTTGTAAATATAATCAGAGGAAAGTGGAGCGATTTTACATGCTTTATGAATAAGGGAATAGCTAAATTGATGAACCAGTAGCAAAAAAACTTTTTATATGGTTTATTCGTTGATTATTAAACATTATTATCATTCAATAATGATTAACAACGAGAACAGGGAAATAAATGAATACTAAAATAAAAGTCGCTATTGTGGGCTATGGCAATATTGGGCGCTTTGCACTAGATGCAGTACTTGCAGCACCTGATTTTGAGTTAGTGGGGGTGGTTCGCCGTGATAGTCAAAATATTCCAGATGAACTGCGAAATATAACGGTAACAAATGATATTAAAAGATTAGGTAAGGTGGATGTTGCTTTATTATGTTCACCAACGAGAGCCATTAAAGATTTGGCTAAATCGATATTGAGCTTAGGTATTAATACCGTTGATAGTTTTGATGTCCACAGTGATATCGTTGCATTAAAAACAGAACTGGATGAGGTGGCGAAAAAGCATAACCGTGTTGCAGTGATTTCAGCGGGTTGGGATCCGGGTTCAGACTCTATTATTCGTACCTTAATGTTAGCTATGGCACCTAAAGGTATTACCTACACTAATTTTGGTCCCGGTATGAGTATGGGGCATAGTGTTGCCGCTAAAGCTATTGATGGTGTAAGAGATGCACTATCAATGACTATTCCATTAGGTACTGGTGTTCATCGGCGTATGGTTTATGTTGAATTAGAAACGGGTGCTAACTTTGCACAGGTTGAGCAAGCCATTAAGGCCGACAGCTATTTTTCATCTGACGAGGCACATATTAAACAAGTTGATAGTGTTGATAGCTTAAAAGATGTTGGTCACGGAGTACAAATGACCCATAAAGGGGTGTCAGGCAAAACACACAATCAATTATTTGAATATGCTATGCATATTAATAATCCAGCATTAACATCTCAATTTATGGTTTCTGCAGCCAGAGCAAGTATGAAACAACAAGCGGGTGCCTATACTGTGATTGAAATTCCCCCCGTTGATTTTTTAGCAGGGGATTTAACTACATTAATCGCAAAACTGGTGTAATCAGTTAGGCTTCTTGCAAATAAAATATTGCCCACATGATGTGGGCAATAGGATCAACGCTTAGGCAAACTTGATGATTTGAGATTAGCGTTTAATATTTTTAAACTCTTTTGTTGTTGCAGTTAAAGCGACTTCTGTTGGTAAACGTTCCATTGAACTTGCGCCATAAAAACCATGGCAATCAGGACAGTTATCAAGGATATATTGCGCATCTTTTGGTGTTGCTATAGGGCCACCATGACAAAGTACAATCACGTCAGAACGTACGGATTTTGCTGCTTTTGCCCAATCGTTAATAAGGGCGACACAATCATCTAAAGTAACGGCTGTTTCTGCACCAATATTGCCACCAGTGGTTAAACCCATATGAGGAACAATAATATCTGCACCGGCTTGTGTCATCGCAATGGCATCTTCACGACTAAAAACATAAGGTGTTGTGAGTAAGCCTTTTTCATGTGCTTTGTGGATCATCTCTACTTCAAGAGCATAACCCATACCTGTTTCTTCTAGGTTAGCGCGGAAGTTACCATCAATTAAACCAACGGTTGGGAAGTTTTGTACGCCAGCAAAACCGATGGCTTTAACGTCATCTAAAAACTTATCAAAATTGCAGAATGGATCTGTACCATTAACCCCGGCAAGTACAGGAGTCTGTTTTACAACAGGCAATACTTCTTTTGCCATATCCATAACAATTTCATTGGCATTGCCATAGGCTAATAATCCTGCCAGAGAGCCACGACCCGCCATACGATAACGACCTGAATTATAGATAACAATCAGATCGATACCGCCAGCTTCTTCGCATTTTGCGGAAAGACCTGTTCCCGCACCGCCACCAATAATAGGCTCTTTACGTGCGATCATGTCATTAAATTTTTTGAGTAATACTTCACGTGAATAAGTCATACTTCTTTCTCCGTGGTTAGCAAATAAGTTCCTGGTGTAAATCATAAACTTGCTGATTAAATTCAGCAGAATTTATGTGGTAAGGACTGATGACTAATTGACGAGTCTCGGTCTCTTTAAATGTTGTTATAAATGCATCAAAAAATGCTTGGTTTGCTTGAGGATCCCAGAATGGCCCCCCTTCAATATCTAAAGCAGAAAAACCGCCCTGTGGAAAAATAAACGTCAGTGGGCCTTCACACTGATTCAATTTTTCAGCGATCCAGATCCCCATTTGACGATTTTCCCTTGGTGTTGTACGCATTAAGGTGACTTGCGAATTATGGTGATAGAAATGACGATCTTTATATTTCTCAGGTACGGTAGCAGGGCGACCAAAGTTCACCATATCCAACGCGCCACAAGAGACGATACAAGGTGTTTTAGTGCGGGCGATGGCACCAAAACGATCTTCATCACAAGCAAGGACACCCTCAAATAAATAATCACATACTTCGGTTGTTGTTAGATCCAGAACACTATGAAGTAAGTGGCTGTCTATCAGTTTTTCCATGGCTTTACCGCCACTCCCTGTCGCATGGAAAACTAAACAGTCATAATTATTTTCAAGTTTTTTAGTTAGTTGTTGAATACAAGGCGTAGTTACACCAAACATCGTTAATGCAACAGCCGGTTTATCAACACTATTTTCTTCTTGGTAAAAATAAACAGCGCCGGCAATTTGGTTGGCCGCATTTCTCAATACCTTACGAGAGATACGGTTTAAGCCGGATACATCTGTTACGGAGTACATCATTGAAATATCGCTAGCGCCGATATATCCGGAGATATCACCGGAAGCCATAGTCGATACCATCAATTTAGGTACGCCAATGGGCAAAGATTGCATTGCTGGTGTAATCAATGCCGTTCCCCCTGAGCCGCCTAATCCTAAAATAGCGAGGACATCGTCACAGTGGGTTAAATAACGTTCAAAAGCGACGGACATTGCTGCGATAGCTTTCCCGCGGTCACCGCAAAACACGGCGTTTTTTCCATCTGGATGGTAACTAGCAACTTGTGCAGCTGTGACGTCAGCTTCTCTTTCTAATGCTGTAGGTTTGGTTGTCAAATCTACGGTTTTGACAGGAAGGCCTGCTTTTTTTATTAATTCACTGACATAAAAAATTTCAGCGCTTTTAGTATCAAGCGTAGTCGCAATATAAATGAAGCCAGCATACTGTTTCATAAGCCTTCCCTTACCTTTTATGATTATTGACGTGTAGATTATAATCACAATGAGACTTGAGTTTCATTTATAATAGCATTATTTTGAGACCCATGTCTCATTATTTTTATTTTTTCTCTTTTAAATGTCGCTTAGGTACACTCAATCGCCTAAAGTAAACTTTAATCGTATTAAGAATAGTTCTTAAAATCAGTATAGTAGCCACGAAAAGTGGAGTAATAGCGAAGGAATTTTTATGAGTTTTAGTCGTAATGAAATAGATACAATGTCAGGTACTCGAAAAAGAACCTACCAATTATTGGTGACAACGGCATTGCAACTTTTTGAACAAGGGATGTTACCTACCGTATCAGAGCTTGCAGCACATGCTGGTGTTTCAAGGGCAACGGCGTATCGCTATTTTCCCACTCAAAGTGATTTAATTAGTGCTACTGTTGATGCAAGTTTAGCACCGATCATTGCATGGCAGCCCACTCCAGAAGATAATACACAACAGCGTATTACTGCGTTGCTCAATCTTGCTTATCCACAAATGTTTAAACATGAAGGGGCGTTGCGTGGCGCATTGCAGGTTTCATTACAGCAGTGGGCTAAAGAGCGGCAATCAAGCGAATATACAGAAAAACGATTTATTCGTGGTCATCGTAAAGAGATCTTACTTAAAGTCATCGAACCATTAAAAGCGCATTATCCGCAAGAAATGTGGGATAAAGTGATAAAAGCTTTCTCACTTATTTATGGTTCTGAAGTTTTTTTAGTAATGAAAGATATCTGGAAAATGGATGATCAGCAGGTCATTGATATGACCCAATGGATGGCTAAAGCTATTTTAAATCAGGCAAAGTCAGATTTTCCGATAGATAACGATTAATTATTTGAATAAATCGGTTAAAATTGTATAAATCATTTACGTTTTAGCTATTGTAGGATCGTTATGTCACACAAAACTGCAGACCAAGAGTGGCTGGTAGAACAACTAAAATATATTGCACAGGGCATTGGTAAAACATTATCGCCTTTTTGTGAAGTTGTACTTCATGATCTGACCGATAGTGAAAATACCATTATGGTTATTGAAAATAATCTATCAGGTCGAAAAGTGGGGGATAGAGCAACTGAGCTAGGTATGGCAAGGATTGAATCGTCTGATTTTCCACAAATTGTTGCAAACTATCCTAATCAGTTTCCTGATGGTAGAACAGCTAAAAGTACATCGATTGGTATTAAAGATAAACAAGGCAATTATGTTGCTGCTTTATGTTTAAATATTGATATATCGATGATTAAAGGTTTACAAATGGTATTAAATCAATTTTCGACTCTCGAAGAGGGAAATCATATCATTGAAACTTTTAGCTCAGTAACAGAAGATTCGTTGAAAAAACGTATTGATGAATTTTCTGCAACTTATTCAGTGACACCAAGAGCATTGAAACCACATCAACGACGCGAATTGCTATTGTGTTTACAGGATGAAGGTTATCTTTCACTTCGCAAAGCAATGGAGATTACTGCGCAATACCTCGGTGTTTCAAGAGCAACAGTGTATAACGATTTAAAAGAATGATTAAACGATAAGTTATTTTTTAAATTACAGCGGAATACAAATCATTAAACTAAAAAAAGATATCATTTTTGATATCTTTTTTTATTTTTATTTTAAATTAAATGTGATTTTTATTGTAAATGATTAATTAATTACTACTGTGTTATTTTTGTAAGTATAAATTGATAAAAAGAATAAAATAAACAGTTAATTTGTTAATGTAAGGGCAATAAAATGAATAGAGTTAATGGTGTTGATGTATTTGATAAGGGAATAGTCTTATCTACTAAGAAAGATTATTTAGGATCATGTTATGTAACTATTGCAAAGAAAATAAAGGATATTTCTAATACAACGGCTAAGCCCAGTTTTATAAAAAAAGTTATTCATATGATGGAACGATTTACAATGTTTTTTGCAATTAGCCAAACCGGTAGAATGGGAATAAGTAATAGAGATGGAAATTTAAATAGATATACTGAAACACTTACTGATTTAAAGATTAAGGTGAAAGATTTAAAGTGTAAGGTGGATGAGTTTAATAATAAACTAACAAAAAAAGATACAGTAGATAGGGAAAAAGATGAGATAGTTACAATTACAGCTGAATATCATAACCTAAACCATTTTCTCTCTTTAATAGAGAATGAAAATTCAAGTTTTAAAGATAGATATAGTTTTTTCAATTATTTAAATGAGTTACAACGAGCGGAGGCCTTTTGCCGAAATTCATCAAATACAGATTATAATCATCTGGCGGATGAATTTAAAAATATTATTAAGGAAAGAGTTGAAAGAATAAAAAAAGAAGATGTTATAAAAATATTTAATGAAGTGTTGGTAAGGTATGATAATGAAACTCGATTTAAAAATAGCAATGAAAGAATACTAGCTAATTTTTCAAGTAATAAGGAGAAAGAAAAATTTCTGTCTAAAATAAATTTTCTAGTCTGTGTTTCAAAATATAATCTTCCTCTTATGGTAGAGGTAGAGAATCTTAAAGAAGAATTTCCAGTACAGTTACGGGAAATAATGAATAAAATTCTTTATGAAGAAAGTATAATGGGTGAAATTCTTAATAAAGCGAATATTGATTGCGTATATAAGTATTCACTTAAAAAAGTGCAAAATATTTGGATTGAAGAATATATAAATAAGTTTTATGGTGGTAAAGAAATAATAATAGATAAAAGAACAGATGATAATGTCGCTTATTTTGTGGGGGATTTTGAGTGGGATAATTTTGATGGAATTAATAATACTAATAATGACAATATGAATTTTAAACGTAATCTTTCTGAAGCAAGTGAAATTATTCATGGAAAATTAAATAAACATGTTAAAGGCGATGAAATATCTGATTTAACTTCTATTCTGGAACAAATAGAACTAGATAAATTAGGAGGAAAAGAAACATATACTTTAATTTCTATTCTGAAAGAGATGGGACTGGGTAATTTAGAATGGAAAGAAATATATAATTTAATTTCTATTCTGAAAGAGATGGAACTAGGTAAATTAGAATGGGACGAAATATATACTTTAATTTCTATTCTGAAAGAGATGGAACTAGATAAATTAGAATGGAAAGAAATATATAATTTAAGTTCTATTCTGAAAGGGATGGAACTAGGTAAATTAGAATCAAAAGAAATATATAATTTAAGTTCTATTCTGAAAAAGATAGAACTAGATAAATTAGAATGGGACGAAATATATACTTTAATTTCTATTCTGAAAGGGTTAGAACTAGGTAAATTAGAATGGGACGAAATATATACTTTAACTCCTCTTCTGAAAGAGATAGAACGAGGTAAATTAATAGGGAAAGGAATATATAATTTAACTTATATTCAGGAAGAAACAGAACTAGATGAAGATAATATAAATAAGGGTAATTTAAAAGAAGGTGATATAAAATATGCTAATATTGTTGAATTAGTCGAAGATCAAGTATTTACACAATTAAATGTAGATGGATTTAACATAATAGATAGCGACTATGCGTTCTCATCTGAATAAGGAAAATAAATATTTTATAGTAT
>NZ_CAWQOK010000151.1:0-13320 GCF_963896075.1 Proteus sp. G4415 | reverse complement strand
GTGGAAAGCTTTTATAAATAAATTGGTATTGGAATTAAATTTATTTAAAAATGAGTAAAATCACTTCTAAAATTAAAGTTAAATAAATCAATTAAGTTGATTTTGGTTTTTGTCTAACGTGTTGATATTAATGTTATTTTTTGTGAATTTTGGGAGTTTTGTAGTTTTTTTGCTAACACGCATTGTAATAACTCATGTAGCATTTATTGCATCAACAACATTGCGAAACAAAGTTAAAAGTTAGTTTTAATAAAATACAATCATAAAGCAGTAACTGGCATGCTCGTATTTTAGCATGATATATCCCATTTTTATAAAGCTAATAGAAAATAGATTATGGAAAGAGAAAAATACGAAATTGATAAAACTTACGATACTAAAGCTATTCATCAATACTTAGGGAAAGAGATCCGTTCAAAAAGAAAAGCGATAGGACTAACAGGTGAAGATTTAGCTAAAAAGTTAAATGTCAGTCAACAGCAGGTATCTAGATATGAAACAGCAGAGTCAAAAATAAGCTTTGAGAAGCTATTGTTAATATCTGATGTTCTAGATCTTAATATTCAATATCTATTAAAAGTTATCATTAGTGATAAATTTAAAATTATTTCTGATGATTAGCTTTAAATTAAATTCTATGGACAAGATTTCAATATGGATATTTATATTTTTAATAGGGATGCGTGAATAAGGATATTCTTTTATGAGATAGCCTATCTCAATGTCGGTAAATACTAAAATAGTCAAATATAAAGGAAATGATGTATGAAATTTAATAAAATAGCATTAACTGTTCTATTAGCTACTTCCGCTATTTCTTTAAATGCTATGGCTGATAATGCTAATACAGGTGTTATCACATTTACGGGTTCTGTTGTAAATACGCCTTGTAATATTGCTCAATCTTCACTGAAACAAACAGTTGAGTTTGGCCAACTTTCTCGTAAAGCCTTAGAAAGTGGTAAAATGGTTGAGGCTGATTTTGATATTGAATTTACAGGTTGTGATTTTACTAATTTTGGTATAGATGCCACTAGTGGTAAGCCTGTTCCGGTTAAATCAATGGAACTTGTCTTTACTGGACAAAATTATGCTGATACAGCAAATACATTATTGGCTACTTCTGCTGGTAATACAAATAACTTGGGAATTTTAATTGATGGTTTTGAGTTTGGAAAAGCAAAAGATGTTTTACCAAGTATTACAAATCTAAAGGGTGATAATGTATTAACCTTTAAAGCTCTTGCTAAAGCTGTTGATGCAAGTAAAGATGTTTCTGAAGGTAAATTTAGTGCAATTTCTAATTTCCGTATAACTTATCAGTAATATGAATTAAATTGACTGTTAGTAAATATAAATGCTGGCAGTCAATTTTATCTCTTGAATAAGAATTTTTTAATTTATTATTTTTCATATTAATTTCGTTGGTTTTATTTTATATATCAATGGGTTTTTATTAACTTAGAAATAAACCAGCTAAAGCTGAAGATTCTATTTATATAATGGAGAAGAAAGTGGCTATTTATCGACGTATAGGATTGCAAGTAATTAGCAGTCTTTTGTCACTTATTTCTAGTACAGCATTGGCTTTCGATCCTAAAGTTATTGAGCATGAAGGAAGTACTTATCTAGTGGGTAGTGTTATCTCAACTCCTTGTTCTATTGTAATGTCAAATCGTTATCAAACGGTTGATTTTTCTTCTTTAACTTTAGCTATGTTATCAAGCAAAGAAAAACGCGAACAGCAGACTTTACCATTTGAAATAGAACTTCGTGACTGTGGCAGCATTTACACGTCAATTGACAGCAAAACATGGATGATACGTTTTGATGGACAGAGCGTAAGTAATATCAATGCATTTATCTTGCAAGGCACATCTAAAGGTTTAGGGGTTTCTGTTCTAGATAATAATAAAAATGCATTAATACCAGGAGAAACATATCCTTTATTCGATAGCGTATTACGACAAGATAAATCGGGACAAATCCTCTATCTGCGTTACTTCCTTAGGCTAGAACTCACCGGAGAACCTTTACGAGCTGGAGATTACCAAGGACTGGTTCGTTTTTTTATCCATTATCAATAAAGGTAGATGCATTTTCTTAGGCTCTAATGAATAAAGTATTTTATTACCTCTAGGATGGGGATGGTGAATAGTATGATATTTGAACTCAATCAGTTAAGGCAAGTCGTATTATTGACAATGAGTATTAGTGTGTTTTCTGCTTATGCTACAGAATTCAATATCGATGTGTTAGATGCAGAAGATATACAAAATATCGATATGAGCCAATTTTCCATTGCTGGCTATGTTCCCCCTGGTGATTATGTATTAACAGTTTTTGTTAATGGACAACGTTTAGGTGCACCTCGCGATATCACGGTTCTAGAGCAAAAAACGCAAACACAAGCTATCTGTATACCTGCTGACTTACTTGATTCTATTGGTTTAAAAGAGTCTGTAAAACCAAAAGTGACTGTATACCCTAATAGTCAATGCCTTGATCTTTCTGTTTTGAAAGGAATGCAAACAGTTATTGATCTCCCAACACTATCACTCAAAATAACGATCCCCCAATTATGGATGGAATATAGAGATCCTTATTGGACTCCTCCTGCATTATGGGAAGAAGGAATTAATGGTGCTTTCCTTGATTACAGCGCTAATGTTTCAATCACCGAAGAAAAAGAGGGGGATAAACGTACTTATTTGTCCACTAATGGTACTGCGGGTATTAATTTAGGTGTTTGGCGCTTTCGTGGTGATTATAGTGCCATCTATCAAAAAAAGCGGGGTGGCAGACAATCACAAGAAATACACGATTTTGATTTTAGCCGTCTTTATGGTTTTACCTCCTTGAAAAAATTTGCTTCAATTTTAACTATTGGAGAAAATTATTTTTACTCAGATGTTTTTGAATCATGGCAATACAGCGGTATTTCATTAGAAAGTGATGATCGCATGCTACCTCCCAAATTAGTGGGGTATGCACCAGAGATCACAGGTGTAGCAGATACCAATGCAACAGTGATTGTTCGTAGCCAAAATCGAGTGCTCCTTGAAACAACAGTACCCCCTGGACCATTTCGTATTCAAACTTTAGATAGTGGTGTTCGAGGGATACTCGATATCACAATCCGTGAAGAAAATGGAGAAGAGAAAAAATTTAGTATCAGTACTGCCTCATTACCTTATTTAACTCGCCCTGGCCGTCTGATCTATAAATTAGTGATGGGTAAAACTCGTTATGATGGACATCATTTAACAGGTAAACCCGTATTCAGTGGTGAATTCTCCTATGGTCTATCTAATGCTTGGTCGTTATATGGGGGAACACAATTTAACAGCGATTATCAGGCAACGGCGATTGGTATAGGACGGGATCTATTTTCTTTTGGGGCATTATCACTTGATATTACTCAGTCTTTTGCACGTTTTACTGATAAAAAAATAAAAGGGCGTTCTTATCGTCTTAATTATGCAAAATCTTTTGATGCACTACGCACGGATATTACTTTTGCTGGGTATCGATTTGCTGCTAGAGATTATCGCACATTAACTCAGTTTATGGATCAACGTCGTACTGGTTATGATATTCGCTCTCCAAAAGAGAACTATCAAATTTATATAAACAAGTATTTTGATAATTTTAATATATCACTAAATTATCAATATAGTACCTATTGGCAAGATAAACCTCAAACACAATATGGTTTATACGCAAGTACTAATATCAGTATTCCAATGTTATCTCAGCAAAATGCGAATATATCTTTATCAGCAACCAGAACTGAACGAGATAGTGGTTATCAAGATGATGCTATTAATCTGTATTTAACAATACCATTATATAAAGGCCATAGCATTTCATTTTCTGAATCATATTCTCGTATTGGTAAAAGTAATCAATATAGCCATAGAGCAAGTTATAGTGGTTATAGTGATCGCGATAATTATAGTCTGAATGTGGGCTATAGTCATGGAGAAGAAATTGATAGCCAATCAAGTATCAGTGGTTATTATTCTCGCGACTTTTCTCAAGCTAACTTATCTGCTAACGCAAGTTATGTACCACAACAATATCGTAGTGTTGGTGCATCAATTAACAGTGGTATTACAGCTACAACTCAAGGTATTGCGTTGCATCGTTCAGCTAATGGTGATACTCGTTTAATGATTGAAACACCAGGGGTTGGTGATGTACCTCTAGATAGTGGCGTTATCAAAACTAATTACTTTGGACTTGCAGTTATTCCTAATGTTAATAGTTATCGTAAATCTACGGTTTCTATTAATACCAGTCAGCTACCTGAAAATATAGAAACGCTAGAATCAACAACTGATATTACCTTGACTAAAGGGGCGATAGGGTATCGCAGTTTATCAGTAATGAAAGGGGAAAAGTTGTTTGCCATTATATCCCTAAATGATGGTAAGAAACCGCCTTTTGGGGCAAGTGTACGTAATGCGGATAATCGTGAGTTGGGTATTGTTGGTGAAGATGGTGTGACATGGCTAGTAGGCATTTCATCAAAAGAAAAACTATCTGTTTATTGGGCAGGGAAAAAACAATGTGAGTTGTCACTTCCTGAAGATTTAGCATCGCCAACTAGCATGTTATTGCTACCTTGCTCTTCACCTACTATATCAAAAATTACAGAAAATTAATTATTAATTAAATGTTTTATATTGTGAGGTTAGTTATGTTTAATTTTAGTCGTGGGTTATATTGTATTCTTGTTGGGTATTCCATATTTATTTCGATGGCGGCACATAGTGCTGTGACATTAGATAGAACGCGTATTATTTTCCCTGGAACGGAAAAGTCAATTAATATTACTATTTCTAATGATAATCCTGAAGAAGCTTATCTCGCACAAAGTTGGATAGAAGATTTGCAGGGGAATAAATTAACTAAAGGTGCTATTTTAGCAACGCCTCCATTACAGAGAATCGAGCCAAATAGTTATAGTTTAGTTAGGTTAAGTACAACACCAGAATTACATAAATTACCACAAGATAGAGAGTCGGTATTTTATTTTAATTTACGTGAAGTACCACCGAAATCAACAGATGGCAATACATTACAAATTGCTTTGCAATCTCGTGTAAAACTATTTTATCGTCCAAATAGTATTTTATCTGAAGCAGAAACTAAATGGACACATAAAGTAACATTAACCAAAACGGCTCAAGGCTACCGAGTTAATAATATAACGCCTTTTAATTTAACAATAATTGGATTTGGAAATAGTAAAGCAGCCGCTGAAAAAAATCCTTTTGATGTTGTCATGGTGCCACCTAAATCGACTCATGATATTGCGTCTTCTATATTATCTACACCTTATCTTACTTATATTAATGATTATGGTGGTAAACCATCGTTGGTATTTCGTTGCCAAGGTGATACCTGTGTGGTAACTGGTGAACAATAATTCTTAACAATATTGGAATATAGGAAAAGTAATGAGTAAATATCACGTTTTTAAAATAGCCAAATGGTTCAAAGTGCTTTTACTCATTGTTGGCTGTGCATTCAGTCAATTTATTATAGCCGAAAGTTCTATCGTGAGTACTACGACAAAACAATCAGTTTATGAGCCATTACATCAAGGAGTAGTTCAAGTGAGAGCCACTCTGTTTAATGCGCCTTGTAATTTATCTTTTGATAATAATTTAAGTTTGATTGGATGTGGAGCTGGAAAAGATTATCGCACCATAAACTTATTTGATGTAACAGCAAATACTCCTGCAAGTATTCGTTATTATGATATACAACGAAGGCTATTTTCTGAAGATTATTCACTTTCATTACACAATGGCAATAATCCAATATATTTACCCACCTTAATGAAAGATCAACATATATTACGTTTAGAGGTAAGTTATGAATAAGATGGTGAAATTTCTAGGGCTTATTTCTTTAACAATATGTAATTGGCAGTCTCAAACATTAGCGGCCAATAATTTAGATGTTGAATTTAGCGGTGAGTTAATCAGTGTTGCATGCCAAGTCGCTTCAGAATCAATAAATAAAAAAGTTACTTTACACAATCTACGTTGGCAATTTATTAATGAAAATGAAATTAGTAAAGTGACTCATTTCACGATTGCGATTGATAAGTGTAGTGAAACTGACTTACAGAAAAGTATTAAATTAACCTGGAAAAGTAACGAATTAGTTGATATCGATGGTAATCATTTTCTTATTACTAAAGGGGATAGTGGAGCACTATTAGGAATTATTGATAATAATGGAAGGTCTGTTATATGGAATAAACCGATGACAATTGGAGATGTAAGTGTTGTTGATGGTTCACAACAATTTGAGTTTGGTGTTTTTGTCCGTAAGCCAGCAATAGGAGAAATTAAGATTGGTGAATTTTCCAGTATCGTAACTTTTAATGTGGAGTATGAATAGTGCTAATATGGCTAAATAAAATGAAAAATTTATTGGGTGTAGCTTTATTATTTATTTCTCTAGTATGTAATGCTGATATTTTTATTAATATATCTGCAACAATGGTTGAACCTGTTTGTAATATACGTAGTGAAAATGGTAGTGCTCCATTAAAAATTGGTTTTGATACATTGACGATATCTTCACTGACTAAATCTCCTGTGGTAAAAGATTTTTCACTTTATATATCAGACTGTAATTTTAATAATACATTAGCCATTGTTTTAAACCCAAAAGGAGGAAGTACGCTTTTATATAAAGGAAAAAATATATTAGCAACAAGTACTGATGGGTTAGGTATAGATATTAATGAAGTGACTGGTGGAACTATTCGTTCACTGGAAACAAGTAAAAAGCATAAAATCAATCCAGAACGAATTAATTCAACTCTTTATCGTGTTGACTTACAAGCTCAGTTAGTAAATACAGTGCCTATTAATCAATTAAAACTAGGGAAGTTCAATTCAATAGTTACTATTTCAGTGACTTATAACTAATGGATATTTTTTATGTTGAAACTAATACATAAATTTTCCTCGTGGAAAAAAGAAATAGCATTAAATAATGTAATAATACCTTTATTAAATGACCTAATTTATTTCTTAATATTATTAAGTGTTTTTTTTATTAATTTTATATTTACATCTATTGCTATTGCAGATTATGCGCCAAGAATTCAAGATATAAACACTGGCTATATGATTAAATTGGCAAGTAACAGTCCTATTGCATTAAATCCAGTGAAAGGTACAGATGGTAAAAACTATTATAAAGTTGGTAATACGATTGTGATCAATAATACACCATCTAGTGTAAGTGTATCGGGGATTGTTCAGTGCATCGGGCTTACTTGGGGACATGCTTCAACAAATATTTCTTGGAATAATGCATATCATCGCTTGTTTACATATGTACCTATGGCTGGTACCAATATAGAAGGCCATATGGCATATCGTATTAATAGTAATTTGGTAATGACCATTGATACTCAAATGTTGAATTGGGTAAATATAAGAGGATCTGTTTGTGAACAGGCTACACCAACATTAACTGCTCATGCCAGTGAATTTACTGTACAATTTCCAATCAGTGTGACATTTTATATAAATGATATGGTTATTGATTCTCAGCTACCTATACCTGAAATGGATCTAGGAGGTTATGTTCGTGCATTTACACGATCAGGAACGAGTCCTCCTCAAAATTCTTGGGCATTGAATGATGTCACTGTTCCTATGCGATTAGCAGCATCACAATTAAACGTAACTTCTTCTTGTAAAACAGTAACAAGTACAGGACAAGTAAGTACTTTAAATTTAAAGCATGGGCAACTCAATACATTAAATTATGACAGCTTAGTTACAGAAAGTGTAACTTATAATTGTGTTTTTTCAAAAGCAACAAAAGTGAGATTACGTCTCGATTATATAACTGATAACGATCCTCAAAAAAGATTACCGATGGTGAGTACCCAAAACAGCAATAATAAAATTTATAGTGAATTGACCATGACAGATGAAATAACCGGGCAAAAAGGTAAAGATTTTAAAATTGACATTAATGATTTGAGAACAATTAAGATAACCAGCCATCTTCAAGGAACAAATGCGATAGCTGGAGATTATAAAGGTTCAGCTTGGCTAATCGCTACGTTTGATTGATATATTTATCTAAATAAGGCCTATTTATTATTAGATAAGTAGAGCCTTTTTTACATTTTTTAGAAATTAACTTAATAATAAATTTTTATTGATAAGTTGTTTCTTTTTTTTTAAAAAATTAGTTAGTAAAAGTATTTTTATTAAATAGAATGGGATATTCTGACGCTTGATAATGAATACCAAACATCTGCGCCATAAAAATAGAGATAAATATATCTAGTGGCTGATTAGAGCGGGTTAGTTTTGCTTGCATTATTGCTCCTTGCCAACCCATCCAGAAAAAAATAGCCATTTGTCTACAATCAATGTTTTTAGATATAAACTTATATTTTTGTGCTTCTAGAAGATAATTTTCTACCTTTTTCTGCCATCCAGAAATCACATTATTCAGTATTTTATAATAGCTAATGGGTAAATTAACAATATCTTGTATGAGATTACTTACTAAGCATCCTCGTTGCCAATGATACTTTTCCATTTCTGATTTTATCATGTGACAAAATGCTAATAGTCTTTTGGGGAAAGGTAATGCAGTATAAGACAAATAGTTATCTAGTTGCTTAGAAATAAAGTTGTCATAATGTTGGATGACGACTAAACCAAATTTTTCTTTACTACCAAAGTAATAATAAAATGATCCTTTCGGGATACCAACTTTTTCTAATATCTTACAAATGTCTGAACTGATATAGCCTTTTTCAGCAAACATTTCTATACCACTTTGAATAACTATATTTTTTACATCTGTATTAGGACTATGATTTTTGGGGGGACGTCCTCGTTTCGGTTTGGTAATTTCTGATATCATCATTTTGCTATCTCCACGACAGGGGAGCATACAGGTAGCTTATTAAGTACCTGTCAATGCTGATTATTTTGTTGTGAGAAAAGTCCCTCCCGCTGAAATTTTATGCGGGAGGAATATAACGAATAGCGTGTGTTATTTTGTCATTAGGTCTTGGTTTTGTTTCATTTCAAATCGTGGGGAGACAAAACCATATAGTGTCCATCCCAAGAATGTGGCTAATGCCCCCCACATTACGGCGTCTTCACCAGATGAATACAGAGCATAGAAACTATAAATCGCCCCAATGAATGCGATGATATTACTGGTTCTCGCTTTATGAGGTTCCACTTTGGCGACTTTTTGTAAAATAATCATTGCCGCCATAGAAAGAATGTAAGGAATAATATTAGTCACAACTGCTAGATTGACGAGTACATTAAACTGTTTATTTAATGATGGGCTGATGGTCATCAGTGACAGTGCAGATTGAATAACAACAATAACTAACATTCCTTTTACCGGGGCATCAGCTTTGCTAACTGCAGAAAATATTTTTGGAAAATAACCAGAATCCGATGACGCCTTAAATACTTGTGCGATGGTGAACTGCCAGCCAAGTAAAGATCCACAACAAGACATAATCATTAGCGCCATAATGATTTTCCCAACACCTGGGGTAAACATTTGGGAGAAGGCTAAGCCAAATGGCGCGGTAGAGTTTGCCAGATCCATATTTGGCACAATACCTGCGATAACATTTGTTGATACGATATAAATAACGGCTGCACCTAATGTGCCACCTAATACAGCAATAGGAACGTTCTTTTCAGGATTTTCAACTGCTTCACTATTGGCACAAGCTGATTCCATACCTAAAAATGCCCATAAGGTCATGGCAATAGAAGAGCCTACGGCTTCAAAGAATGGAAAATTATGTGGATTCCAAGAATTAATGTATTGTTCAGGATTGAACCACCACCAGCCAATAATTGAAATACCCACAACAGGGATGATCACCCCCCAGACAGTGATGCTGCTTATTTGTCCGGTGATCCGCGCACCACCAAAATTTGCTATTGTGCAGATCCACAATACAACAATCGTTGCAATACAAATACCTAACGGAGTCATTGTCGCATCCATCAGTTCGGCACCATAACCCACAGCAGAAATTGCGATAGCTACATTGGCAATTAACAGGGAAATACCATAGGTATAATTGGCCATAAAATTCCCCGATTTGCCAAAGGCATACTCGGCATACCCTCCCATTCCTCCGCTACGGCGGCTAAACATACCGCATTTAGCAAATGCATAGGCCAGAGCCATAGAGCCGACTGCAGTGACAATCCAAGATAAAATAGAAATGGTTCCTACTTCGGCTAGCTTGGTCGGTAGCATAATAATACCGGAACCCATCATATTCACCGCAGTTAATATAGTGAGTTGCAATACACTCATTTTATTTTTTGAAGTACTCATCGTTTTACTCTCCGGCTGACGGAGCATGCTTATTCACACTCCGTCACGCATAAATTAATTAACTTAGTGCTTAATTACATAGCCATATGCCCGCAGACGACCGTCCTCATCATTGCGGATATATACACCTTGTAATTCCGGTGAGAATCCCGGGAATAGATTAATTCCTTCTTCTAGCGCTAGAAAATATTGCTGTACAGAGCCACCCCAAATTTCCCCTGGCACTACACACAGTACTCCTGGTGGATAAGGTAGAGCACCTTCGGCGGCGATACGGCCTTCAATTTTTTCCACGGCAACTAACTCCACCTCGCCACGCACAAAAGCGATATTGGCTTCTTGAGGTAACATACTGACTTGTGGGAAATGTGATTTACGGAACATCTCTTTTTGCAGTTGTTTTACATTAAATTTCACATACATATCATGCATTTCTTGGCACAATTGACGGATGGTGTATCCTTGATAACGTGTTTGGTTGGCATGATATACTGATGGAAGTACCTCTTTCAGTGGGGCATCTTGTTCCAGTAATTGTTCAAAGCGAGCAATTTGTGCGACCAGATGCTGCATTTTCGCCATGCTTTCTGCAGGTGTTAGCAGGAATAATATGGAGTTAAGATCGCATTTTTCAGGAATAATGTTATTTTCACGTAGATAGTTCGCCAAAATGGTGGCAGGAACACCAAATGATTCATATTTTCCTGTTTTGGCATTAATACCTGGGGTGGTTAGTAGTAATTTACATGGATCAACAAAGTATTGATTTTTTTCATATCCCTCAAATGAGTGCCAGCGCTCTCCCGGAACAAAATTAAAGAATCGGAGATCATTGGCAATTTCATCAGTATCAAAATCTTCCCATGCACGGCCATCGATAGTTTCTGGAATAAACGGGCGAATATGTTTACAGGATTGCAGGAGTAATTTACGGGTTTCAATCCCTGTTTTTACGCAATTCATCCATAAACGTTTACCTGACTCACCTTCATGCATTTTGGCATTCACATCCAAAGCTGCAAATAATGGGTAGAATGGACTAGTTGAGGCATGCATCATAAAGGCGTTATTGAGACGTTTATGATTTACATAGCGTTTTTGACCTTTAATATGGCGATCTTTTTTGTGGATCTGTGAGGTTTGAGAGAATCCCGCTTGTTGTTTATGTACAGATTGTGTAACTAAGATCCCCGGATCGTTTTCATTCAGTTCAAGTAGAAGTGGAGAACAATCTTTCATCATTGGAATAAACTGTTCATAGCCCACCCACGCGGAGTCAAATAAAATGTAGTCACATAAATGTCCGATTTTATCGACTACCTGACGTGCGTTATATATTGTTCCGTCATAGGTACCTAATTGGATAACGGCTAGGCGGAAAGGGCGCTTTTCATTTGCACGTGTAGGGGCGACTTCTTTGATGAGTTCACGAAGATATTTTTCTTCAAAACAGTGAGCATCAATCCCACCGATAAACCCAAATGGGTTACGTGCAGCTTCAAGATAAACAGGCGTTGCTCCTGCTTGAATTAATGCTCCGTGATGGTTTGATTTATGATTATTACGATCAAATAATACTAGGTCATCTGGTGCCAATAAGGCATTAAGAACGACTTTATTGGAGGAAGATGTACCATTAAGAACGAAATAAGTTTTATCGGCATTAAAGACTTTTGCTGCATGTTGTTGTGCGGCACATGGGGCACCTTCGTGGATCAGCAGATCACCCATAGAAACATCGGCATTACATAAATCAGAGCGGAATAAGTTTTCACCAAAATACTCGACAAATTGGTTACCTAGAGGATGACGGCGGAAAAATTCACCTCCTTGATGCCCAGGACAATCAAAAGCTGAATTTCCTTGTTCAACGTATTTTTTTAAGCTGCCGAAAAAAGGAGGTAATAGACTCTCTTCATATTTTAACGCTGCAGTTTCTAGTTGTTTATTATATAACTCACTATTTTTTTTATTTAAATCAATTACACCAGTTAATCGATTAATAATATTAGCAGGGATAACTTCATCTTTATTAATAACGGCAAAAATAGGCTGTTCAAAGCTATTTTGTTCAATTAAATTAAGCTTTCCATTCTGAATGTCATTAAGTGAAATAATAATCACGGCAACATCAGAAAAATCAGTATGTAGAATATCGACACATTCACGGTGGGTTGAAATATAGTCAGACATATCGTAGCTGACCGCTATTTTATAACTTTTCATTTTTAATACCTTTTTTTGGTAAAAAATTCCCGCTGAAATATTAAGTAAAAATATTTCAGTTTTTTATTTTTATAAATGCGAGTTTTTTCCCTCGATAGAGTGTCGAGTTATAAAAATCACGTTTATATTTATGTCATCACGTATAAAAATAATGTATAGAATGATGGTTTTTATAATTTTAGTAATATGTTTTTAGCAAAATTACCAATAATAAGAACTAATTAACTGCACATTACTATGCATAAAAACCAGGAATATGAATGATCAATAAGAATTCATTATAGTCACATAAAATGTGATTTATAATGGTAAAGAGGTTGACTATCCATACGCTGGTAATATGCAAACCACGTGATGGATGCCAATAGAGAGATTATCTTTGAGCGTTGAAAAGATTAAAATCAAAACATGAACGATGTGAAAACATCATTATATGTGTAATACGTCTTATATGTGGCCAAAATCGATTATTATTTTCCATTTTCGCATCCGTTAATTATTAAGACCTATATAACAACTATAAATTAATATAATTAAACACCCGAATTATACTGTGATATAGATCAAAATATATCATTTTAAGAATGGTTTTGTCTTTAATTAATATGTTGCTTGTTAATTATTTGTTGTTTTGTTTTTAATAAGAGAACTTATAATTAATATAGTCGCTAAGTCTATATTATAAATAGCAATATAATAAAT
>NZ_CAWQOK010000150.1:0-53099 GCF_963896075.1 Proteus sp. G4415 | reverse complement strand
TATTTTTTAGTGAATTATTTTTCAAATACCCCAAGTTATCGATATTTTCTCTGCCTTCTTGATAAAAACCCCTTGATTATGGATATAATTTACATAATTACCATCATGATCACAATTTGTTACATTCACGTATCAAATTAATCAACCCAGTTCACAATTTCGTAACCTTCCTTTACCTATAAAAGTTGTCATGTTGTATACAAGTTGATGTGAAATATTCACCTGCGTTTTTATGTACAGGAACAACATCATGAGAATAAGAAAAACAAAGCTTGCCATCGGTATTGTTGCTGTTATTGCTGTTGTATCACTAGCAATGATCGGCAAAAAAGAGAATGCCAATAAGCAATTTCTCTCTGTAGCAACGGCCTCAACAGGAGGAACTTATTACCCGATGGGAGTCGGTTTAGCCAATGTTTGGAGCACCCACCTCAAGGATAGAGGAATACAAGTCACAGGGCAGTCCTCTGCTGGCTCAATTGAAAATATCTATTTAATGCAACAAAACGAAGCTCAGCTTTCTATTCTACAAAGTCTATTAGCTGTGGAAGCTTACGAAGGTGTACGTAATTTTGAAGGCAAACCAGAAAAAAATCTACGTTCTATATCAATGCTTTGGCCAAATGTAGAGCACTTTGTCTTAATGAATGACAAAGTAAAAACAGGAACATTGGATGATATTCGTGCCACCAGCTTCTCTGTCGGGCCACAAGCCAGTGGCACTGAACAATCGACCATTATCATTCTTAAAGGTGTGAATTTAACTAAAAAAGAGATCACTCCTGAATATCTTGGTTATGGAGATACCGTTTCAGCAATGCGTGATGGACGCCTTGATGGGGGAGCATTACCTGCCGGTGTTCCCGCCTCTGCGGTTACCGATATGTATGCCAGTGGTGTTAATGCCAAATTACTTGAAGTGACTGATAAGCAACTTGATGATATTAATCATATTGCTAACTCTTGGTTTCGCTTTGAAATACCAGCAAATACCTACCCTCGCCAAGCAGAAAAAGTAAACACCATTGCACAACCTAATATCTTAATGACAACCACAAGTATTGATGACCAGTTAGTTTATGAATTGACTAAAACCATGTTTGAAAACTTACCAGAAGTTCATCAAGTACATAGTGCTGCAAAATACATCACCACCGAAAATGCGTTAAAAGGTGTTTCTGTGCCATTACACCTTGGAGCTTATCGTTATTACAAAGAAATTGGATTAGATATCCCTGACTATTTAATTCCACCTGAAGCTCAAACGCAAACTAATAATAAATAACAGGAGTGAGTTATGACTAATAATGACCACCTAACTCCGGTAGAGCCACCAGCATTAGATAAAGAAGCTAGCTCAGGCACTCGTCACCTTACCGGTATCTATTTAAAAATCACCACCACGCTGGCGATATTCATTTCGTTGTATGCTATTTACTCTAATGCCTTATCCAACACCCAAGAGTTTTATCGTAATACTATTTTTCTTAGTGGTATTTTGATCCTTGGTTTTATTTTATTTCCATTCTCTAAACGATTTTCTACCGCGAAATTTAATGGCTGGGATTATCTTTTTATCGCTTTAACATTAATCAGCTATGGCTATTTTTTCTTTAACTATGTTGATCTCCATGTGGTAAGAAAAAGTATTCCCAACACAATGGATTATGCGATGGCAATTCTTGGCATTATTGTTCTTTTTGAAGCAGCAAGAAGAACAACGGGCTATTTTATTCCTAGCCTAGCCACATTCGCCATTATCTATGCCCTATTTGGCCAATATTTTATGGGTATTTTTGGTCATGCAGGATTTTCTGTAGAGAGACTGTTATATCGTTTATTTATGACCAGTGAAGGTATTTTTGGTATTACACTCTCTACTGCCTCTACCGCTATCGTGGTATTTATTTTATTCGGTTCGTTTTTAAGTGTTAGTGGTGCCACAGCACTATTTAATGATTTAGCGCTAGCTATGGCCGGACGTCGCCGTGGGGGGCCTGCTCAAGTTGCCGTCATTTCATCAGCATTAACAGGTTCATTAAGTGGTAGCGCGGTCGCCAACGTAGCCACTACGGGAACCTTTACCATTCCATTAATGAAAAACATTGGCTTAACATCACGTTTTGCGGGTGCCGTTGAAGCTACTGCATCTACAGGTGGAATGATCATGCCACCAATTATGGGTGCGGCAGCTTTTATTATGGCGGGCTTTTTGGGAATTTCTTATACCACGATTGTTATTGCCGCGATTATTCCTGCGTTGCTCTATTACGCGGCCTTGATCATGGCAATTGATATTGAAGCGAAAAAACAAGGTTTAAAAGGACTTAGCAAAGAGAATATTCCACAAGTTAAAGCGGTATTAAAAGCACGCGGTTTATTACTATTACCTTTAATTATTGTAATTGGCACGCTATTAATGGGTAAAACCCCTATTTATGCGGGTTTTCTTGGTATCTTAACCATTATTGTTGCCAGCTGGCTAACACCTGATAAAACGGTACGAATGACATTAACTAAAGTGGCTGATGCTTTAGCAGAAGCGGCTCGTGGCTCGGTACAAGTGACTATCGCTTGTGCTGCCATTGGTGTGATTATTTGTGTTGTTACCATGACCGGTATCGGTGCGACCTTAGCATTTAATATTGTCTCTATGACTGACAATACATTATGGATGATCTTACTGGTTGTGATGTTAGTCTGTATTGTATTAAGTATGGGCTTACCATCAACTGCTCTATATATCGTGGTTGCCGTTACAGTGTCACCTATTTTAATTAAAGCCGGTGTGATGCCTTTAGCGGCTCATTTCTTTGTCTTCTGGTTTGGCGCGTTATCCAATATTACTCCTCCGGTCGCCCTAGCAAGCTATACGGCAGCAAGTATTGCGAGAGCCGATCCGATGCAAACTTCATGGGATGCGGTACGTTTAGCACTCCCTGGTTTTATTATTCCTTTTATTTTGGTTTATAACCCTGCATTACTGATGCAAGGTGATAATTTAAGTGTTATCTCTATCGGGTTAATGGTCATTAGTGCATTAGTGGGAATTTATGCACTAAGTATTGCCACTGCGAATTTTTGGATAATCAAAACAACATGGTTTGAACGTATCGCCTTTGCAGCGGCCGCTATTTTAATGATTAAGCCCGGACTATATACCGATTTATTAGGTATGGCGTTGATCTTACTTACTGGCGCTTTCCATCTGTTGCGCTCTAAAAAACAGCTGGTCAATGTAGGGCAAGTATCTGGAGAAAACTAGATGATAAAAAAGATCTCACGCCAAAAAGCGTCGCAACAAATTCTTGATCAAATTAAGCAAAATATTTATGACGGGACCTATCCTATTGGTGAAAAACTACCGTCTGAAAATGTACTCGCTGACGCCTTTGGCGTTAGCAGAGTTCCCATCAGAGAAGCATTAGGGGTATTAGAAGCGAGTGGCATTATTACGTCACGCCAAGGAGGCGGTAGACGCGTTATTGACCACTCTATCTTGAGTAAATACGAACCTATTGTGATGGAAATTGCTTGTCCTCAAGAAATTGAATCACTGCTTGAAATGCGTGAGGTCATTGAACATGAAGCGGCAGCCATTGCCGCTTTACGCCGAACACCAGAAGAATTGCTGACGATAGAGCAAGCACATCAGGCCTTTATCTTAGCCACGCAGAAAAACAACAACATTGGTCATCAAGAAGATTATCAATTTCATCGTGCCATTATGGTTGCTTCACATAATCCTTTTTTCGTGCGCATCCTCGATAACTTACATGAGCTTTATCTTGGCGTATTGATGTATTCCTTAAGCCAAAATAAAGGACGTATTGCCGAAACTGAGCGTGTTATTGCAGAGCATGATGCTATTGTTGAAGCAATAAGACAACAAGATAGTGATGAAACTAGCCACAAAATGCGTCTTCATTTAGCCAATGTACGTGGAAAGTTAAAGCGTTTACAACAAGAAAAAAATTAACTCTTATACTGGATTATATGGGTAGTATTATGACTTATGACGTAATTATCATCGGTGCAGGATTAGTAGGATTAGGGGTTGCCAGTGCATTACAAGAAAGCCAACCTGAGCTTAAAGTACTGGTGATTGATAAGGAATCTGGCCCCGCCGTTCATCAAAGTGGCCATAACAGCAATGTTGTTCATTCGGGGATTTACTATACACCAGGAAGCTTAAAGGCAAGACTCGCTAAGCAAGGTAACATCACGACTTACAATTTTTGTAAACAGCATCATCTCTATTACGATCGTTGTGGCAAGGTGATTGTGGCAACTGATGAAAAAGAGCTACCAGCATTAGAAAATATCTATCAACGTGGAATACAAAATGGCCTTGAAGTAATTAAAATGACCGAGAGCGAGCTAAAAGCCAGGGAGCCTTATGTTAATGGTATTGCTGCTTTGCTTGTTCCTGATGCCGGTATTGTCAATTATCCGGAAATTGCCGCCAAACACGTTGAAATCATTCAAGCTCGAGGTGGAGTATTTGCCTTTAACCAAGCAGTAAATGCGATTAATGAAACGGACGAAACGGTAACAGTCACCACATCTACAACACAATTTACCGCAAAGTGGCTGATTAATTGTGCTGGATTATTTAGTGATCGGGTAGCAAAAATGGCGGGCTACGATACCGGCATGAAGATAGTTCCCTTTCGTGGTGAATATTTTATGCTCAACTCAAATAAAAATTATTTAGTTAATCATCTTATTTATCCTGTGCCGAATCCTGATTTCCCATTTTTAGGTGTCCATTTTACACGTATGTATAACGGGCATCGTGACGTAGGCCCTAATGCCGTATTAGCCTTTAAACGTGAAGGCTACAAGAAAAGTGATATTGACTTAAAAGATCTCACTGAAGTACTAACCTATAAAGGATTTTGGAAAATAGCCGGAAATTATTTAGGTGAAGGGATGGCCGAATTACGTCGTTCCTATTCACGTAAGCTGTTTGCCCAAAATGCACAAAAGCTTATTCCTGCTCTACGTGAAGCAGATATTCACCCAGGCCCGGCAGGTGTACGCGCCCAAGCTTTAACTCGCGAAGGAAAATTAGTCGATGATTTTCACTTTGTTAAAGGCAAACGTTCATTACATGTATGTAATGCCCCTTCTCCGGCCGCAACAGCATCAATTGAAATTGGTCGTGAAATTGTAAGAGAGCATTTTTTATTATAAAAAATCTTTCGTCTCACTCGCAGAGTGTCTCCCGTTGTCTGCGAGTGAGCTTATTTAGCATATCTGCTTTTATCTTCTGCTCCAGTCTACAATTCCCCCTATGCAATAACCGTTTTTTGACAGATTTATGTTAGCCTTTATATATTGATAAAAGCACTTTAAACAACCAAGTATCAATACTTATTTTAATTAGAAATATTAATCATTAAAAAAACGATTTCAACCAATAAAATTGTATTTGAAATACATCTTCATCAATGATTTAATTGATTTTTTATCAAAAAATATAACAGTCTGCAAAACAACAGCTATAACAAAATTTAGCGATTGTTAAATAATAGAGTAAATTCAATAAAATAAAATGCGCCAATTTTATAAAACTTATCACTTTCTTTTTGATAGACTATCTATCAATCATTGTTTATTACTTACTCCTATTGCTTTGATAATGATTATCAATCATAAAAAGCACTTTTTGCCTACCTATTATTTCCTCTATGCTTAAAATAGATTACAAATAACATACGTTACTATTCTATTTAATTGGGCACTATGTCCCCACCTATTGTGGGAGGTTTTTATGGCTGAAAATGTCGTTAATGATATTCTGAAATGGTTAGAAACTCAGTTACAACGTAATGAGGGTATAAAGATTGATACGATTGCAAATAAAAGTGGCTACTCCAAGTGGCATTTGCAACGTATTTTTAAAGATTTTAAAGGTTGCACATTAGGCGAATATGTACGTAAACGTCGCTTATTGGAAGCAGCAAAGTCTTTACAAGAAAAAGACATGTCCATTTTAGATATTGCTTTGATGTATGGCTTTAGTTCCCAAGCAACATTTACTCGTATCTTTAAAAAACACTTCAACACTACACCAGCTAAATTTAGAGAACATGGTGAGTTACCAGATACACGTCGTTTTATGTCATGTGAAAATAGCTAATATAGCCAGAAGTATTGACTGACAAAACAAAGCGGGAAAACATCATGTTTTCCCGCTTTGTTTATTATATCAAACCATTTTATTGTCAGTCGTTTTCTTAAATAGATAATAATCAATTAAGAAAGCGCATGAACAAGCCACTGTTGCAGCTCTTCAAGCTCTGATTGGTTATTTGGGTACTGCTCTATTAATTGCGCTAATAGTCTTTTCATCGATCCAGAAGCATAACGCTGTCCAACTAACATCTGCGATAGCTTTTCTAATGGTGCGGGATCTAAACTGTCGGTATAAATTTGGCTTCTAATAATCGTACCGCGTTCAATATCAAAGTGCAGCTCAACACCACCCCATTTAAAGCGATTATCTAATAGATGTGAAAACGCAGGCGCTTGACCAAAATTCCACTCCCAACTACTTTGTTTTGCAAATGTTTCTGCAAAACCCGGTAAATCAGGTAATTTTTGTGGTGAAATAATTTCAGCTTCAACACGCTCACCATAATAGTCAAAAAAACTGTCAGTAATCGCTTGGCATAACTTTTCATGAGTTATATCGGGTTTTAATTCCACTAAATTAGTGACACGAGAGCGCACCGAAGTGATCCCTTTCGCCTGTAGTTTTTTCGGATCTGGATTTAAATAGTTAGCTAAACGAGATAAATCAGCATTAATTAATAAAGTACCATGATGAAAACCACGATCTTTTGTCTCTTTATAGGCTGAGCCAGAAATTTTTCTTTCACCATCAGCCAATGGTACGACTAAATCATTTCGTCCTGATGCCGTTGCTTGTATGCCGGCTTTCGATAACCCATCTAAAATAATTTGCGTCGAAATAGTTTTATTATATTCGGGTTTGCCTGCCATAAAGGTAAAACAGGTATTACCTAGATCATGAAATACTGCACCGCCACCACTTGAGCGACGCGCCAATTTCACACCATCTTCTTCCATTTTTCGGGTATTACACTCTTTCCATGGGTTTTGTGCTCGACCAATCACCACAGTATTATCATTACGCCATAAAAAAAGGACTCGTTGATCAGCTGGCATCTGTTTAAAAATGCACTCTTCAACCGCGAGGTTAAACCATGGATCATAAGACTCAGAAAGAAGTAGACGCAATTTGCCTGACATAAGATATCCCTATATGAAAAAAGTTAGCTATAAGATAGCATAACACTCAGTAGGTTAGCGCCTTCAATGGCACAAAATTACAATCGACGAGCCTGCCAGAAAGTTTTTTTCCAATAGGCATTATCTAATGATGAACGAATAACGCCTTTACTGGTAGAAGCATGAATAAAGGTATTGTCAGTATCATAAATACCAACATGAAGCCCGTTATCCCCTCCTCCTGTTTTGAAAAATACTAAATCACCAGGCATCAAATCACTTTTACTAATTTGTGTACCATATTTAGTTTGATCGATAGTCATTCTTGGCAGTTGTATATCAAAACGATCACTATAAGTCCTATACACAAACCCTGAGCAATCAATACCTGATGGGCTCATGCCACCATAGCGATAAGGCGTACCATACCATTGCTCTAGCTGAGATTTTAATTGCACAATGACCATAATAGGATCAGAAAGTTGCGTTTTTAACGGGGGCGCGGGTGGGAGACGCTTAGAGGGACTCGATGAGCATCCAGCTAGCAGAATAATACAGAGTAAGAAAGAATAAAAAGTAGGCTTTCTCATTGCATCCACCCAATTATTGACAATAGATTTTAAAATCTATCTGCTTTTTTACGTAAAAACAAGTGATTGAAGGTGAATACACAAGCATTGATAGTGTCAATCGCACAATAGCTCACTTTAAAGAGAAAATAACACTCTCTAAGTTAAGCTAATGCGATGTTGTTTGCTCCGTTTTTTGGCTTATTAACCAAACACCTAGCATAATAAAAATGATACCTATTGTTTTAGACCACGACAGCGTTTCTTGAAACCAAGGTAAAACTACCGCGAGAATATAAACAAAGACATAGCTAAGGCTGATGAGTGGATAAGCTTTGTTTAGGGGAATTGTACGTAAAGTCAATAACCAACAAACCATTGACAGTACGTAGCCAATCAGTCCCACGAAAACAACGCTGATAGGTATTATGTTTGCCCATAACCAATGAAGATCAAACCACTGTTTTTCTAATTGCAGATCAGGTAATTCTGACATACCTATTTTTAACAGTAGTTGTGCAACTGTGACTAATAATGCACTGGCGATGGCCCATAAGTAACCGGTTTTCATGACTGCATACTCATTAACACAATACCTAACATAATCGAGGCAATACCAACCCAATGTTTCACATTAACCGTCTCTTTATAGATAAATTGGCCTATCAAAGTGACGACAATAAAGTTAATACTCAACATCGGATAAGCAATACTAAGTGGGAGGATTTGCAGTAAACGTAACCAAAATAACATGCCAAAGCCTAGCATAGCGATGGCAGTAATAAGCCAGAAAATCGTCTTTCTGGCTTTAGTGGTTGAATTATTTTGCCAACTCACCACTGCTTGTTTCTGACAAACTTGGCCAATACAGGTTAGCAAACTAACAATAAGTAACAAAAAAAAGGCCATTACTTACGTTTCTCATAGGTCAAAATAGCCATACGACGATTCGTCACTAACTCTTCAGGTCGTGGCATCTGCGCCAGTTTCTTCGGATCTTTATAAGTGATCACCACAGAGACATTACCTTCTTTTCTGGCATTTTCTAACCATTGCTCAAAACTTTCAGGTTTTAGTAATCTATGTTGAGAATCTGGATATTCAATTCCATAGGTTAATTCCCCTGTTCTCTCATAAAGGTAGATATCGCTACGTTGCAATTCCCAAGCTAATCCAGCCCCCACACCAACGCTGTTACTGACTATATATTTGCTCGCATTGAGGGTATCGATATTTTGGCGAATAAACTCTTGCGGTAATTTACCATCAATAGAGCTATTGGGAATGGCTTGCCCAATACATAAGCTTACCCCTAAAGAGCAAGAGGCTGCCCATAGCCAATGTTTACCATTTAATGTAGAGCAGAGATAACCAATGATGCCCCATAATGAGAAAGCGACAATCGCTAATACCCATTTTGACCATTCATAAGGCATATAGATAGGTTTAGAAGAAACCAATTGAATAATTAATATCGCAACAACAGCAGCGACACCAATAAAAATATTAATATAGCCATTAATGCGCAGTGCTTTCATTTTAAATTTTCTAGCACAGTCTACACCGTATTTGGCCATTAACATCGCCAACGGTCCCATAAATGGCAACATGTAAGTAGGTAATTTACCTTTCGCGATACTAAAAAATAGGAAAGGTACTACAAACCAACATAGTAAGAAAAAGAGTTCAGGACGCTTACGGCGCTTCTTCCATGCACTAGTTAGTGCCCCTGGTAATAATCCAAGCCAAGGAATAACACCCAGTAAAATTATAGGGATGTAATACCAGAAAGGAGAACTATGCTGAGCATCATCACCAGAAAAACGCTGGATATGCTCAACCCAAAAGAAATAGTGCCAATAATCAGGCTCAGCCTTCGCCACCGCTAAAACCCATGGCAAGCTAATTAACGCCGCACTTAAAACAGCAAGCACACCATAGAGTAACATCCGAGTGAACTGTTTTTGGTAAAGGGTTACAGGGATCATCACGATAACAGGGATAGCTAATGCCAAAAAGCCTTTGGTCATAAAGGCCATACCACAAGCTAAACCTAGCGTTATCCATGCCAGTATACGCGTTTTTACCGTGGTTGCTTTCAACGCCCAAAAACAACACACCATACTTGCCGTAACCCAAAGCGCTAACATCGGATCAAGTACGCTATAAGTTCCGACGCTAAACACCAAAAACATGGATAAATAAATTAAGCTAGCCACAAAAGCGACTTGACGATTACGCCACATCATCCGTGCTAATAAATAAATAAGTAGCGCACTTAATAGGATAGAAATAACTGAACCAAAGCGTACGGCAAAATTGGTGTGGCCAAATATTAACTGGCTAATATTATTAATCCAGTAACCTGCTACTGGTTTTTCAAAATAGCGGATATCAAGCATATGGGGAACAATCCAGTTCCCGCTCACCACCATTTCACGGCTAATTTCCGCATAACGTGTTTCATCAGGTTGCCATAATAACCGGCTGTTCAATGGAAATAAGTAGGTAAGAACAAAAAAAAGAGCCAAGAGGATGGCCCCGATTTTACTCGCCCGGTTATTCAACATAGTTTTGTTAGACCTCTTGTTGGCACCCTAACCAGCCTTCTCGACCTGGAAAGTCAGATCGGACAACTTTACCCATCGGAAGCATGTCTATATCTTGTGGTAGTAGATGGCTTAATGGACAGAATTCGATGCCTTCGTTTGCAATCATTGCCAATAACTGCTCAAATTGAGCCGCTTTTGACATTCCCTCAACTTCGGTATGAATAGTATAAACAGGTATACCCTGATCTTTTTTGATTTCATCAATAATAAATTGATTAAAATCTTCGTCCTTTACCTTAGTACCGACCACTTCATCATAAGTTGGTAATGTTACTGGAATTTGCACTGTACCGATAGAACCATTTTCTAGAACTGGCCTAAATGGATGCGTTCCCCGACAATCACTATTGTAGTCAAATTGGAAAGCTTCTTTAACCATTAGAACACGTTCATCAGCACGCCACCCAGCAACCGCAGAACATTTTACAGGTTTTTCAAGTGCTTTTTCCAGTGCTTCTACACCTAAACGAACCTGTTGCATTAATTCTTCTGTTGACCAACGGCCTACTTTAGCTTGCCAACCTTGATGATCCCATGAGTGTAATCCGACTTCATGCCCCGCATCTTGGGTTTGTTTCATCAAATAGCCTAAATTTTTGGCAATTTTTTTACCCGGCCACGCCGTACCGGCTAATAGAATATCCAGTCCATATAATGAAGCGGCATTCGACCTTAGCATTTTCCACAGAAATTTCGGTTTTAAAAGGCGCCATAAATGGCGCCCCATATTATCTGGACCGACACTGAAGAAAAAGCTGGCCTGAATGTTATGCTTGTTAAAGACATCCAGCAATTGTGGAATACCTTCTTTTGTACCCCGATAAGTATCCACATCGACTCTCAAGCCAACTTTCTTCATTACTTATTACCTAACTCTTCAACTGCACCACGTAAGAAGAAGTCTAATGTCTCTTCTACCGTTTGGCGTGTTTCGATAGTTGGTTTCCAATCTAATAGACGCTCAGCATTTTTGATGCTTGGTTTGCGGTGTTCAACATCTTGATAGCCTTTACCGTAGTAACTGCTACTTTCGATTTTCTTGAAGCCAGCAAATGGAGGGAAGTGACCGCGTAACTCATGTTTTTCAAAGCAATCTAACAGCATTTCTGCTAGCTCACGAATACTTGCTTCGTTAGTTGGGTTACCGATATTGATGATCTGACCATCACATTTGTTATCACGATTTTCAATAATGCGGAATAATGCTTCAATACCATCATTAATATCAGTGAAACAACGTTTTTGCTCACCACCATCAACCAGTTTAATCGGTGAACCTTCCACTAGGTTCAAAATTAACTGAGTAATTGCACGAGAGCTACCAATACGCGCTGAATTTAAGTTATCAAGACGTGGCCCCATCCAGTTAAATGGACGGAATAAAGTGAATTTCAGCCCTTCTTTAGCACCATAAGCCCAAATAACTCGGTCTAATAACTGTTTAGAAACAGAGTAAATCCAACGTTGTTTATTAATAGGACCGACGATTAAGCGTGAATTATCTTCATCGAACTCTTTATCATCGCACATACCGTATACTTCTGATGTGGATGGGAAAATAATACGTTTATTGTATTTAACACAATAACGAACAATTTTTAAGTTCTCTTCAAAGTCTAATTCAAATACACGTAATGGATTACGGGTATATTCAATCGGTGTTGCAATCGCTACTAATGGCAAGATCACATCACATTTCTTGATGTGATATTCAATCCATTCTGTATGAATGCTGACATCACCTTCAATAAAGTGGAAACGAGGGTTACCAATAAAGCGTTCAATTGCTGATGAACCGATATCCATACCGTAGATATCATAGTTACCATCTTTTAATAAACGCTCGGTTAGGTGGTTACCAATAAAGCCATTGACACCTAAAATCAGTACACGTTGACGACGTTTCACTTGTGCTGTTGCTTTTGGTCCAACGCGTACATCTGTCACGATCCCCATTTCAGTGGCTAAACGGCTGCCTTGAACATAAAGACCATTTTCACTTTGACCTGTGATAACTTCAATTGCACCTTTCGCACATGCGATAACTAAAGGCTCAGTTGAAATAACAGTACCCGGACGTTTACCTTGGTTATCTGCCACTGGACGTGCACGCCAGATAATCATTTTGCGCTCACCTAAGAAAGTGAAAGCACCTGGGTATGGTTCAGTAACGGCGCGAACTAAATTATGAACCGTTTTAGCATCTGCATTCCAGTCAATTAAACCGTCATCAGCACAACGACGACCATAATAAGTTGCTTGGCTTTCATCTTGTGCTGTTGTTGAATAGTTACCTGAGGCGATATGCGGTAACGTATGAGCCATTAATTTCGCCGCAGCTTCTCTGACTTTTTCATGTAAAATTAATGAAGTATCAGTATCTTCAATCGTTACTTTTTCTTGTGCAACGATATCACCAGCATCTGCTTTAGCCGTCATTTTATGTAAAGTGACACCAGTTTCAGTTTCACCATTGACAATGGCCCAATTGATAGGTGCACGACCGCGATATTTAGGTAATAAAGAGCCATGTAAATTAAATGCACCTTTAGGTGCTAAATTCAGGATCTCATCGCTTAGCATATGGCGATAATAGAAAGAGAAAATGACATCTGGCTTCATCTCACGAATACGCTCAATCCATAATGGATGATTAACGTTTTCTGGAGCAAACACAGTTAATCCCATTTCTGCGCTAACACGCGCTACGGATGAGAAGAAATGATTTTCGTTAGGATCGTCAGTATGGGTAAATACAGCTTGAATATCGAAACCCGCTTTTTCAAGTGCTTTTAAACCAACACAGCCAATATCATGATAGGCAAATACTATTGCTTTCATTAGTCTTCTTCCTGATTTTTGTTGGGTTTTTTAACGCCAACCACTTTTTGGATAAAATACCGAGGACGCGCTCTTACATCATTATAAATTCGGCCTATATATTCACCTAATAGACCCATTGCAACGAACTGCGCACCGATAAACATGAATAAGATAGCAAAGAGTGTAAACACTCCGTCTGCCGCCCAAATTGCACCGAAAATAAGTCGTAGTACAATCAATAATACGGCAAGTAAAAAGCCGGCAACAGCAATCACACTACCTACGACACTTAATAAACGTAATGGTGCAGTTGTCAGACAGGTTAATAAGTCGTACATCAAATTGATGAGTTTTAAGAAACTGTATTTTGAATCACCATATTCACGCTCAGCGTGAGCAACTTCAATTTCAATCGTACGACGAGCGAAGGTATTCGCTAAAATTGGGATAAAAGTACTACGCTCATGGCATTGCAACATCGCATCAATAATATGACGACGATATGCTCTTAACATACAACCATAATCCCCCATTGAACGACCTGTTGCCTTGGTTATCATGGCATTAATCATTTTAGAGGCCGTTTTACGAAACCACGAATCTTGACGGTTACGGCGTCGAGTTCCGACAACATCATACCCCTCTTCTGCGGTTGCCACTAAACGGGGGATCTCCTCTGGTGGGTTTTGTAAATCAGCATCTAAGGTAATGACTAAATCCCCATCAGCTTGGTTAAAACCCGCCATAATAGCGGAGTGTTGACCATAGTTGCGATTTAAAATAATCGCAATAACATGGTTATCTTCAATGTTGGCAGCTTCTTCTAGCATTTTTGCTGAATTATCGCTGCTTCCGTCATCAACAAGGATCAGCTCATACTCTTGTTCTAACTGTTTACAGCTTTTGATTGTTCGCTCTAAAAGCTGTGGGAGACTCTCTTCCTCGTTATAAACGGGAATAACGACTGATACTTTATTGATTTTTTCAAATGTTGACACTAGATATGCTCCGAAAGAATTTCATTGATCGCATCGACAACGCGAATAACATCTTTATTGCTCATATCAGGAAACAGCGGCAGCGAGCATAACGTTGCAGAGTTCCATTCTGATTGAGGAAGGGATAACGAAGGGTAGCGCTCACGATAATATTTTTGTGTATGCGCAGCACGGAAATGAAGCCCTGTACCAATCTCTTTTTGTTTGAGTTTTTCCATAAATGTATCACGATCGATACCACAGGCATTTTTATCAACTCTGACCATAAAGAGATGGTTAGCATGTAAGTGTGGATATTCCGGCACACTTAACATTTCCAATGGTGAATCTTGAAGTTTTTCACGATAAAGGGCAACTAACTCAGCACGTTTAGCATTCATTTCTTCTAAGCGACTTAATTGCACTACCGCGATAGCAGCATGAATATCCGAGAGATTATATTTATAACCAGGCTCAACGACTTCCGCTTGAGGTTTACGTCCTTGGACTTGACGATCAAAAGCATCAACACCCAAACCATGAAATTTTAAGCAACGGACTCGATTGGCTAATTCATCATCGTCCGTAACAACTAATCCACCTTCGGCACAAGTGACATTTTTAATGGCATGAAAAGAAAAAATAGAAGTTCCCTTCTCACCTATCCATTCATCTTTATATCGAGTACCTATCGCATGTGCTGCATCTTCAATTAGAGGAATGCCCGCTTCATCAGCAACCGCTCTTAGTGCATCAAGATCACAAGGCGCTCCGGCATAATGCACAGGGATAATTGCTTTGGTTCTTGGGGTAATCGCTTTTTTTACCGATTCAGCGCTAACCATTAATGTGTCACGATCAATATCGACCATTACTGGCTCTGCGCCTAATAACGTAATGATATTGATAGTTGATACCCAAGTTTGGGAAGGTGTAATAACTTCATCACCAGGCCCTATTCCCATCGCCATCAAAACAACATGCATACCCGCTGTTGCAGAACAAACCGCAATAGCATGTTTGCTACCAAATTTTTCACAAAAATCTTGTTCTAGCTGATGATTTTGGGGACCTGTTGTGATCCAGCCGGAGCGTAAAACGCTTTCAACTGCTTTAATCTCTTCATCCCCGATAGCAGGACGGGAGAATGGAAGAAAGTGACTCATAAAGATGTAGCCTAATTAATGAATGAATAAAAACTAATTATATACAATTTGCTGTTTCACAGCACCCGTTGTTATTAAGAAAGCCTTAAAGAAGGCTTAATAATTTCCGATGCGCAGACTCTGACTCAATAACATCACTCTATTACTTGCCAAATTACACTATTTGCTGATCTATTACATCTAATCTTAGTATTAAATGTAGTAGATAATAAATTTTCATCCAACAAAAGTGCTGAGTCACCTGAGTTGATTATTTTTCCCTCTAACATAAACCATAACTTATCTGCTTTTAGATAAGAATGATTCAAATCATGAGTACTCATAATAATACTGCCACCTTGTAGACAAAATTTATCTAGCCATTTATCCAATAAAGTAAGTTGTACAATATCTAAATTATTTGTCGGCTCATCAAGCATCATTAATTTTCCTGTTAAATCATCGCTTGACCATAATTGTATAAAAGTGGCAACAATCCGAACGCGTTGCCATTCCCCACCAGATAAATGATGAATATTTTTTGACAATAATTTATTGATTTGAAAATCGCTTAATAGTGCATTCAATTCTTGAATATCCATTTTTGATAACTGATAGGATAAAGAAAGATAATGAAACACTGGCATAAATGGCAAAGCTAACGATTGTTGTCTAACAACGCTTTGTATTCTAGAAAGTTCGGCAATTTTATAATCCCTCATTGAAGTTTCGTTTAAAAATATATTTCCAACGTATGAAACTTCACCAGCAATGGCCATTAACAACGTACTTTTACCCGCCCCATTCGCGCCAATTAAATGAATGCGTTCGCCATCATTAACTTGTTCAGTAATACCATATAGTCTTTTATTGACAGCTAATTTATATAGTTTTAATTGTGCCATATTATAAGCGCTCCATCTGTTTAGTGGCTAATAACCAAATAAAAAGAGGTGCGCCTAAGGTGGCAGTTATCACGCCAATAGGGACTTCTGCGCCATTTAACATCAGCCTTGATATTAAATCAGCGAATATCAGTAAACTCGCTCCCGTTAAAGCACAGCCCGGTAACAAGGTTTTATAATGTGTGATACCAGACAATCGTAATAAATGCGGTACAATCAACCCGACAAAACTAATTGCGCCGGCTAGAGCAACGCTAAAACCAATTAATAAACCAACGGTTAAAATAAACCAATTACGCCATATAATCACAGAAATGCCGAGTTTTTTGGCTTCAAAACTCCCCAGAGAAAGGTAATTTAAAATATCGGCTTGCCAAATAAGAAGTGTGATGATTGGAAGTAATGCCCAAAATAATATTTGGTGACGCCAGTCAATGCCACTAAAGCTCCCCATAAGCCAGTACATTAATTGTCTTAAATCTAACGCAGAGCTAAAATAGACCAGCCAAGTCATAACAGCACTTGCTAATACCCCTAATGCTACGCCTATTAATAATAATTGAGCATTAGATAGTTTTTTTATTTGTGAGAAAAACATTAATAAGCAGGTGATCCCCAAAGCCCCTAATATCGCGGCACTGCTTATTAACCAGTATGCAGTTCCTAATTGGAAAACAATCAGTAACACAACACAAACACCCGCACCACTGCTTACACCTAAAAGTCCCGGCTCTGCTAACGGATTTTCAAAGATTGCCTGCATAATGGCACCAGCAATCGCTAAGCTTGCGCCAACCATCATCACAGCCAATATTCTTGGAAGCCTAATTTGCCAAATAAATAAACTAGCTTCTTCAGTGAACCATTTATTGGGGAATAACCAAATTTCACCGGCTGAAAGTGAGATAACAATAAGAACAAATAAAACTAACACCAGCAAAGTGAGTTTTAGCTTATCACTAATTTGCTGTTTGTGTCGTAATTGATTAAGCGGATCATCATATTGATTATTCATATTGTTTAGTAAATAGCCCATAAATTACGCTATTTTTATAAATATATTGCTAATAAATGTAGGGCAACATAACACAGTCCCTTTCAATGAAGAAAATATAATTTTCTATCCTAAGGAAATAAACCTTCCAGTATGATTAATTTTAAACCAATGATTATTCCCCTCAAGCACATCTTATTTAAACAATAAAATGACTATTAGGCGCTATCACAGATAAGCAAAAGAAAAATAGAAGGAGTAAATCGTAGAAGTAAGTCGCAAAAAAAAACGGCTTTCAATAGAAAGCCGTTTTGGTGTTTAAGTATTACTCTTTTGGTGTCGCATTTTCAACCCGGCTTTTTAACTTTTGTCCCGGGCGGAAAGTTACAACACGGCGGGCTGTAATAGGAATATCTTCCCCTGTTTTCGGGTTACGACCTGGGCGCTGATTTTTATCACGTAGGTCAAAGTTTCCGAATCCAGACAGCTTCACCTGTTCTCCATTTTCCAGAGAACGACGCACTTCCTCAAAAAAGGCTTCTACAAGGTCTTTTGCATCGCGTTTGCTAACGCCAAGTTTTTCAAACAGATTTTCTGCCATTTCAGCTTTTGTAAGCGCCATAGGTCTAGTCCCTCAAGGATGCTTGGAATCGCTGTTTCAATGCTGCAACACAGGTATTGACTGTGGCAGCAATCTCATCTTCTTCCAGAGTATGCTCGATATCCTGCAAGATTAAGCTAATAGCGAGGCTCTTATAACCCTCCGCTACTCCCTTACCACAATACACGTCAAATAAGTTTATGCCAACTATTTGATTTCCGCCAACTTTCTTACATTCAGCTAAAATATCTTCTGCAGCCACATCATTTGGAACAACTACAGCGATATCTCTACGATTCGAAGGGAAACGTGAAACAGCTTTCGCTTGCGGTAAATTGCGGTTTGCGATTGCGTCCCAACGTATTTCGAATACTACCGTACGGCCGTTTAAATCAAGTTTACGTTCAAGCTCTGGGTGAACAACACCAATACAGCCAATATATTCATTTCTCAGATAAATCTCAGCACTTTGTCCCGGATGGAGCGCTGAATGATTGGCTGGTTTAAATGTAATTTCATCTAACTGGCCTGTCAATTCCAGAATTGATTCAATATTACCTTTCAAATCAAAGAAATCAACAGTTTGCTTCTCTAAAGTCCAATGTTCTTCATAACGGTTGCCCGCGATCACACCAGCTAGCATAAGTTCCTGACGTATTCCATATTCTGCTTGATTATCAGGAACAAAACGCAGACCTGCTTCAAATAACCTAACTCTAGCCTGTTGACGGTTCTGATTGTAAACCACTGTGGTTAATAATCCGGTCAACAATGACAAACGCATGGCTGACATATCGGCAGAAATTGGGTTAGGTAAGATCAACGCTTCTTCATTAGGATGTAGTAAGCTTTGGATCTTCGGATCAACAAAGCTATAAGTGATAGCTTCTTGGAATCCATTATCAACCAGCATGGTTTTTACACGTTTTAATGGCAGATCCGCTTCACGGTGGTCTGTCATAATCAGATCGGCACGTAAAGGTACATCTGGAATATTGTTATACCCGTAAATACGTGCAACTTCTTCAATTAAGTCTTCTTCAATTTCAACATCAAAACGCCATGAAGGTACAGTGGCTAACCACCCGTCATTTTCAACGGTGACGCCAAAACCTAAACGTGTTAACGAATCAACAACTTGTTCATCATCAATAACATGACCTAATAAACGGTCTAGTTTTGCACGTGTTAATTTGATAGGAGCGACATGGGGTAAATAGCTGTCATTGGTGACATCAATAATTTCCCCCACTTCACCACCACAAATTTCGAGTAATAATTTCGTTGCTCGCTCAATGGCCTGATATTGCAGCGCTGAATCAACACCACGCTCAAAACGATGAGATGCATCGGTATGTAAACCATAACGACGTGCACGGCCGGTGATCGCTAATGGAGAGAAGAATGCGCACTCTAAAAATACGTTTTTAGTTGCTTCATTAACACCAGAAGATTCACCACCGAAAATACCTGCCATTCCTAATGCTTGTTTTTCATCAGCAATAACCAGTACATCATCTTTTAAGGTGATTTCATTACCATCAAGTAAAGTTAGTTTTTCACCCTCTTTGCCCATACGAACAACCACAGCCCCATCGACATGGTCAAGATCAAACGCATGTAATGGTTGTCCCATTTCAAGTAAGACAAAGTTAGTGATATCAACGATTGGATCGATAGAGCGAATACCACCACGACGTAATTTTTCTTGCATCCATAATGGTGTGTTCGCTTTCACATTCACATTAGTGAAAACACGACCTAAATAGCGAGGACAAGCTTGTGGTGCTTCAACTCGCACAGGAAATGTCGCTGAAGAAGTGGCTGCAATTGGTGACATATCAGGGATTTGGCATGTCATTTTATTAATGACAGCGATATCGCGAGCAACACCCATAATACCTAAGCAATCTGCTCGGTTTGGTGTAATGCTGATTTCAATCGCATTATCATTTAATTTTAAGTATTCGCGAATATCGGTACCGATAGGTGCATCAGCAGGTAATTCGATAATGCCTTCATGGTTTTCTGAGATAGCTAATTCAGAAAAAGAGCACAGCATACCTTCTGAAGGCTCACCACGTAGTTTGGCTGCTTTAATTTTAAAGTTACCCGGTAATACCGCCCCAACCGTTGCTACAGCAACTTTTAAGCCTTGGCGACAATTTGGCGCACCACACACGATGTCCAATAAACGCT
Source organism: Proteus sp. G4415 (assembly GCF_963896075.1). Lineage (NCBI taxonomy): Bacteria > Pseudomonadati > Pseudomonadota > Gammaproteobacteria > Enterobacterales > Morganellaceae > Proteus > Proteus sp. G4415. The sequence continues at coordinate 33,011 of NZ_CAWQOK010000150.1, read as the reverse complement.
CACCACCGACATTGACTTTTGTCACTCGTAGTTTATCTGCATTTGGGTGTTGTCCACATTCAACCACTTCACCCACAACAACACCGTGAAAATCACCGGCAACAGGCTCTACACCATCAACTTCAAGGCCAGCCATGGTTAGCTGTTCAGAAAGCTCTTCGCTACTAATTGCTGGGTTTACCCACTCACGTAACCAAAGTTCACTGAATTTCATGAGATAATCCCACCTTATTTAAACTGTTTGAGGAAACGAAGATCATTTTCGAAGAATGAACGTAAATCGGTGACACTGTAACGTAACATAGTTAAGCGTTCCATACCCATCCCGAAAGCAAAACCAGAATAAACTTCAGGATCGATACCTACATTACGCAACACATTTGGATGCACCATACCGCAGCCCAAGACTTCTAACCATTTGCCATTTTTACCCATTACATCAACTTCAGCTGAAGGCTCTGTAAATGGAAAATAGGATGGGCGGAAGCGAATTTCCATATCTTCTTCAAAGAAGTTTTTCAGAAAATCGTGCAGTGTTCCTTTTAAATTAGTGAAGCTAATGTCTTTATCAACAATTAAGCCTTCAACTTGATGGAACATTGGAGTATGAGTTTGGTCATAGTCATTACGATAAACACGGCCAGGTGCAATAATGCGGATCGGTGGCTGTTTATTTTGCATAGTGCGAATTTGTACACCAGAGGTTTGAGTACGCAATAAACGTTTAGCATCAAACCAGAAAGTGTCATGATCAGCTCTTGCAGGGTGATGAGCAGGAATATTTAACGCATCAAAGTTATGATAGTCATCTTCAATTTCAGGGCCTGATTCCACAGAGAACCCTAATTCGCCAAAGAAAGTTTCAATACGTTCAATTGTGCGAGTAACAGGGTGCAGACCACCATTTTCAATACGACGTCCAGGCAAAGAGACATCAATTTTCTCAGCCGCTAAACGTTCGTTTAATAGCGCTGATTCCATTTGTTCTTTACGAGCGTTCAGTGCTTGCTGAACCTCTTGTTTTGCCTGATTAATGACCGCTCCAGCAGCTGGACGCTCTTCAGCGGGTAAGTCGCGCAGCGTGGACATCTGGAGCGTTAAATGACCTTTTTTCCCCAAGTATTCAACACGAACCGAATCCAGCGCAGCAACATCCTGTGCCTCTTCGATAGCTGCTTTAGCTTGAGCAACGAGTTCAGCGAGATGTGGCATCGTTTCCTCTTCCTTTGACCTGATGAGGTCTATTAGTTGTTATCAATGATGACGATTAAAAAATTGCCCTTTTGATTTCTGAACTCAAGTTTGAGTACTGAAAACAAAAAAGCCTCCAAAATGGAGGCTCCGGCGCTACTTTTCGTTTCTTTTCTTACGCGCAAAAGCCCCCAAAATTAGGCGCTAAAGTAAAAAAAGAAGCGGAAAAAAGCGATATTTAACATTGAGACATTCTCATTATGTGTAACTTATTGAATTTTACCATTAAGCCACAAATTTAGACAAAATAAAAGAGGGAGTTAACTCCCTCTTCCATTGACTTAATTAAGCCAGAGCACCTTTCGCTTTTTCAACTAAAGCAGCAAATGCAGCTTTGTCGAATACAGCGATATCCGCCAGGATCTTACGGTCGATTTCAATAGATGCTTTTCTTAATCCATTGATGAAACGGCTGTAAGACATGCCGTTCTGACGAGCTGCTGCGTTGATACGCGCAATCCACAGCTGACGGAACTGACGTTTTTTCTGACGACGGTCACGGTACGCATATTGACCAGCTTTGATAACAGCCTGGAAAGCTACACGATATACACGAGAACGTGCACCGTAATAACCTTTAGCTTGCTTTAAAATTTTCTTGTGACGAGCACGGGCGATAACACCACGTTTAGCGCGAGCCATATAACACTCCTAATGTCTATAATTCTGTTAAAAAAACTGATACTTATGCGTATGGTAGGCAAGCTACGACCAGGCCTAAATCTCCTTTAGAGATCATACCTTTTGGACGTAAATGACGTTTACGCTTAGTTGATTTTTTAGTCAGAATGTGACGGAGGTTAGCGTGCTTACGCTTAAAACCACCACCTGCAGTCTTTTTAAAGCGTTTAGCTGCACCGCGTACTGTTTTAATCTTTGGCATTTCTATAATCCACTTCGCATTGTTAATAACATAAAATAATAAGGCGAATAGCAGTCAGTCAATAAAGACTGACGCTATTACTTGAATTGCCTAACTATTTCTTCTTCGGCGCTAGCACCATGATCATCTGACGACCTTCAATCTTATTAGGGAAAGATTCAACAGAAGCCAGTTCATCCAAATCTTCACGGATGCGATTAAGCATTTCCATACCGATTTGTTGGTGTGCCATTTCACGACCACGAAAACGTAGTGTGACTTTGGCTTTATCGCCATCTTCAAGAAAACGAATCAGGTTGCGTAGTTTGACCTGATAGTCGCCTTCATCTGTACCAGGACGGAATTTAACTTCCTTGACCTGAATAACCTTTTGTTTCTTTTTCTGTTCTTTGAGAGTCTTACTTTTCTCATAGAGGAATTTGCCGTAGTCCATAATACGACAAACTGGCGGCTCGGCATTAGGACTGATTTCAACTAAATCAGCACCTGCTTCCTCGGCTTTCTCAAGAGCCTCTTTCAGACTAACAACTCCAATCTGTTCGCCGTCTAAACCTGTTAAACGAACTTCATGAGCGCGAATCTCACCATTGATACGATTCTGACGCGTTGATTGAATTCTTTTTCCGCCTTTAATACCTTATTCCTCCAACTGATGAAGACTTCTGCTTCTGATTTCTTGCAGAAGTTTTTCTTTAAAATCGTTAACGTCGATACTGCCAAGGTCTTTACCTCGACGAGTACGAACCGCTACTTTGCCTGATTCGACTTCTTTATCACCGCAAACAAGCATGTACGGAACACGACGTAAAGTATGTTCACGAATTTTAAAGCCAATCTTCTCATTTCTCAAGTCTGCTTTTGCACGAATTCCGGCATCTTGCAATTCTTTGACGAGTTTTTGTACATAATCAGCCTGTCCATCCGTGATATTCATCACGACAACCTGCTGTGGTGCTAACCAAGTCGGGAAGAATCCTGCGTATTCTTCAGTTAGAATACCGATAAAACGTTCTAATGATCCTAACACCGCTCGGTGAAGCATAACAGGTACTTTACGCTCATTATTTTCAGCAACATAAGAAGCGCCTAATCGACCTGGCAATGAGAAGTCCAGCTGTACTGTACCACACTGCCATGCACGATCTAAACAGTCGTAAAGTGTAAATTCAATTTTAGGGCCATAAAACGCCCCTTCACCCGGCTGATATTCAAATTCAATATTGTTATCAGTCAAGGCTTTTGCTAAGTCTGTTTCTGCAATATCCCATAAAGCATCTTCACCGATGCGTTTTTCTGGACGAGTAGACAGCTTAACAACGATTTTTTCAAATCCGAAAGTAGAATATACATCATAAATCAATTTGATGCAGTTATTTACTTCACTTAAAATTTGTTCTTCTGTACAGAAGATATGTGCGTCATCTTGTGTAAAGCCACGAACACGCATTAAACCGTGTAATGCACCAGAGGGTTCATTACGATGACAGCTACCAAATTCAGCCATACGTAATGGTAAATCACGGTAAGAACGTAGACCTTGTTTAAAAATCTGCACGTGGCCTGGGCAGTTCATAGGTTTGATACAATATTCACGGTTTTCCGAAGAAGTAGTGAACATATTCTCTTTGTAGTTTTCCCAGTGACCTGTTTTTTCCCAAAGAACACGATCCATCATAAATGGACCTTTTACTTCCTGATAATCATATTCTTTTAATTTGCAACGTACAAATGTTTCTAACTCACGGAAAATAGTCCAACCATCATTATGCCAGAAAGCCATACCCGGCGCTTCTTCTTGCATATGATATAAATCAAGTTGTTTACCTATTTTACGGTGATCACGTTTAGCGGCTTCTTCTAAACGTTCTAAATAAGCTTTTAACTGTTTCTTATCAGCCCAAGCGGTACCGTAAATGCGTTGTAGCATTTTGTTATCGCTATTACCGCGCCAGTATGCACCTGCGATTTTCTGTAATTTAAAGTGATGGCAGAAACGCATGTTTGGCACATGGGGGCCACGGCACATATCAATATATTCTTGATGATGATAAAGTGCTGGGTGTGCATCTTGACTGATATTTTCATCAAGGATAGCGACTTTATAATCTTCACCACGAGCAACAAAAGTTTCCCGTGCTTGTGCCCAAGTTACGCGTTTTTTAATAACATCGTAATCTGTTTTCGCCAACTCTAGCATACGTTTTTCTAACGTTTCTAAATCTTCCTGCGTCAGAGAATGATCTAAATCCACATCATAGTAGAAACCATTTTCGATAACAGGACCAATCGCCATTTTGGTTTGTGGCCATAACTGTTTAATTGCGTGTCCTAATAAGTGGGCACAAGAGTGACGAATAATTTCAAGACCTTCATCGTCTTTTGCGGTAATAATCGCCAGTTGTGAATCTTGCTCGATTAATTCGCAAGCGTCCACCAGCTCACCATTAACGCGCCCTGCAATGCAGGCTTTGGCAAGTCCAGGACCGATATCTGCAGCGACATCCATGACAGAGACTGCATTTTCAAATTGACGTTGGCTCCCGTCAGGAAGAGTAATAATTGGCATTTAAAATCCTTAGTTACAGTGGTGACCCATACGCAAGATCACATGCATTCTTAATTTTACTTTAAAATTTAATACGTTATTAGCAGTTACTTGCTTCACTCTGCAAGTTATGTACACCAAAGTTTTTACGACAATAAAAGTACTTTGGCATACTGCTATAACTCAAGCGTGATATTATCATAGCAACAACAAATTATATATGCTTTTAATTGCGCGAGTATATCTGTCCCCGTTTGCTATTTACGCTAATTAAAATCATAGATATTAAATTAATAAATAACTCACTCATATATAAAGTTAACATCTATAATTGATTTTACTTTTCCAGCAGTTACTCGCTCGCCAGTCATACCATACCTCGCCTTTAAACCTAACGAAGTCGACGAATTAACTCTACCTAAAGATATAGCTTTATTAGCAGGGATTACATATCCATTACGCATTAATTGAACCCCCATACCTTTAGAGATTTCCCCTGCAGAGCCTGCTAAATTAATAAAGGTTGTATCATCATTAGTGGTTTGTCCGGAAAGATAAAATGATATATTTTGTGGTTGCGCACAGTGAATATTTAAATTGACCGGTGCTTCGCCTGGGTAAGGAGGTAAATTAACATTGACATTTCGGCTACTAACGTCGCATCCACTAATTGGCATTGTAACATCATATTTAGACACTATTTCCCACGTAAAATATTTAGGATTACCACCATCCCAATCCGCTATTTTATACATATTAATAGTTGCAATAGTTTCACCCGATCTAATGAGTACTCCTCCTGCAGGTGAGTTATTTATAGGCGTTAAATATAACATCATCGGCATCGGCATAGGGGTAAGATCACCGATATGTAAAACTTTAGTCGCACTATTTAAAGGTAATGAATATGTATTTCCATACCAATATACTGAACCACTAAAATTAAATAGTGGCCCAGATAAGCCCGTCCCTGGTTCTAAATTGATATGGTCAACATCTTGCCATCCACCATAACTATTCCAACATTTTAAATGCCTAGAGAGATCAACAATTAAATTCTGATAAGGTTGCACTTCAGCCTCTAATTGCACATAAATATTATAATTACCAGACTCAATATCATATCCATTATCAACACTGCACCCAAAAGATAATGCATATGCTGAAAAGAAAACAAAAAAAGGATAAAGAAGCCCCTTTATTATTAAATTCATTTACATATCCAATTTAAAAATATTAGTTAATATTATTTTAGCAATACATATAGATTTTGACAAAAAATATTAATAATCAATGAAATACATTCAAAAAAAGACTATACAAATAATATAACTTTGTTGTTCTCTATTTATCTACAATAAATAGAGAATAAAAAAATAAATTAATAAAACTAATTAATTAACAAATCACACATCAAAAGTCAGCATTTTTATCAGTAAGTCGTTTACTGTCGATATTCACTGGGGGTTTTATGAAAGTATTGACGAAAAGCTTGGCTAAAAGCCGAATGTGAATCATACCCTACCGCTAAAGCAATATTTTCAATCGTTAATGATGTGTATTTGAGCAACTCTGCGGATTTAGCGAGTCGCTTTTGCATCACATACTGCATAATAGATATGCCTAATTCCGCTTTTACTTTGCGCTGTAGCGTACTGATTGATATGTTTAATGCACCAGCAATATCAGAAGCTGTTAATGGCATATGCAGTTTATCTTCTAGCCAGAGATCTAATTTATCCCCCCAGCTTGGTTGTACTTTCATTTGGGCTAATAGCAGACGTGCGAGAGTGGAATGATGTTCTGGCGCTTGAGGGTATTGATGTACCCACGCTAATAATCCTATTGCTGCGGGTGATAAGGCAAATATTCCCCCTCTTTCATTCAGTCGCCACTGTGATGTGACAGGAAGTTCTAAAATAAGATTTTTATTATTGAGATGACCAGCAAAAGCATGATCGATGGTAGGTGGGATAATTAAATAGTTTTGTTGAGAAATAAGAAAATCTTGCCGATTGAAATTAACTTCCATCGTTCCGGTTAAGCCAAAGATGATCTGCCAGATATTCTCATGCTGATGTGATACCGTATCTTGTGTATAACATCGCAAATGTAATTCAGGTAATAACAAAACATCCCCTTACACATTAACGCTCACAGTGAAATAAATACTACAACAAAATCGCTGTGAGCGTTAAAAGAAAAGGACAATTAGCTATAGATCATGCTAAACGAGCCCCATCAGGCACAGGTAAATTAAATTCTGCGAGAACGATAGCACCGTTTTCATCAGCAGCCCCGGTAATCAACACCTCAGACTTGATCCCTGCAATCCGCTTAATAGGAAAATTGCAAACACATAAAACTCGGCGACCAATTAGCTCTTCAGGAGTATAATTCACGGTGATTTGCGCACTAGAGCGTTTAGTCCCCAGCTCTCCCAAGCTGACTTCCATTACATAAGCGGGTTTCTTCGCTTTTTTATTTATTTCAGCACTTATAATTGTGCCAACCCGCATTTCTACCCGTAAAAAGTCATCCCATTCGATGGTGTTGGTGTTGGTGGTGTCTGTCATCTTGCTACCTATTATTTTATTGCTATGTCTTCATTAAGATTATCGAATAAGTATAGATTAACATGACATCGGTATCCTGCCCTGTTGCTAAGCTGTCATTCTCTGTTGTTAAACACTCATGACGTTACTTTTCTCTTTATACAAAAACAAATTCTTAAGCTATTTTTAATCACCGTTAAAATAAGCGTACCAATTAATAAATTTGTTATGTATAAAAAGTATTCTTGCCTTGAAACTATTTAATACACCGACTTAGAGAATCGCCTATGAGAAAGATAACAGACTGGACTACCTTAGAAGGTAATTTAGTACGTTTAGTACCATTAAGCATGGAGCATGCATCACCATTACGTGAACTGATTGCTAAAGATAGGCCTGATGAACTTTGGTTTACCACAGTTCCTTCTGTCACTACATTAAAACAAGATATTGAGCATAAAAGACAATTACAAAAACAAGGAGTAATGCTTCCTTTTGCCGTTATTGATAAACGCCGTGAGCGTGTGGTGGGAGTGACGACCTATATGAACGTAGATAACCATACACCTCGAGTAGAGATTGGTTCAACATGGTATGCAAAAGAGGTACAAAGAACGGGTATTAATACCGAGGCGAAATATCTATTACTTAAATATGCATTAGAAGATCTACAATGTATTGCTGTTGAATTCCGCACTCATATCTTAAATCAAACCAGTCGTAGAGCGATTGAGCGTTTAGGTGCAAAACTCGATGGCATATTACGTAATCATCGTTTAACCACCAACGGTCAACGCAGAGATACCTGTATCTATAGTATTACCGATTATGATTGGCAAGCGGTGAAAACACATCTTGAGTGGTTAATGAAAAAATACCCATAACCTTCTTATAAATATAAAAATATTTCTTAATATCAACACTATTATTACTATTTATTTGCTATGATCGGTAGCCTTAATTACCTGTTGTTAGGAGCCTTTACACTCTATGTACTCTGTTTACCAGTTTTTTCAGGCTATCGGTCTTGGTCTTATTTTACTTCTACCGCTAACTAACCCACTCACCACGGTCGCACTTTGGCTTGGTCTGTCGGGGAATATGACCAAAGAACAGCGTAATCAACAATCCTTTATGGCATGTGTCTATATTTTTATTATTATGACCATCGCTTTTTATGCGGGTCGTGTAATAATGACGACCTTTGGTATCTCTATTCCAGGCCTTCGTATTGCTGGGGGGATGATCGTTGCTTTTATTGGTTTTAGTATGTTATTTCCCCATACTCCCAATGTGGACGATCCGCTTTCAGAAGAAAAAAATCCGCATCGAAATCCTCAGGCGCCCAATATTGCTTTTGTGCCCTTAGCCATGCCAAGTACCGCAGGGCCGGGGACAATTGCGATGATCATCAGTACAGCAGCATCAATTCCTTCACGTACAGATATTGCGCAATGGGTATTGTACGTTGCACCTATTACCACTTTCTTTTTAATTAGCCTGATTGTTTGGCTTTCACTGCGCGGTTCAACCGGTATTATGCGCTATCTCGGCCACAGTGGTATCGATGCTATTTCTCGTGTTATGGGATTTTTATTAATTTGCATGGGAGTTCAGTTTATGATTAATGGTGTACTTGAAATCATTGCTGATCTCCCCGCTTTATTACAACAAGCTCAATCAGCGGCTGCTGCCAGCTTATCAGAAAAGTTATCCGCTAAATGATAGGCTGCTTTGACCTTCGCTAAATAGCGTGGTGCTTGAGATGCTGGATGATTTTTTTCAACGTAACGATAAAAATCATCCGCGCTCATGGCATTAATTTTGGCAATCGCCGCATCTCTATTTTTATCAAAAGTTCTGAGTAATGCACCCGCCCCATTCACATAAGCCAAAATAGTCGCGTAATAGAGTGTTTCAGGATTGGAGATCCCAGATAAATGGCGCTCTCTTAATAATTGAATATAAGCAGTTCCTAAATCAATATTAGTAGCCGGATCTTTTAGCTGAGCGGTGGTTGGTTGCCCTGCTTTTCCTCTATTTTGATAAATATCTCTCCCCGCTGTGGATGCCTTTATTTGCATTAATCCAACCGCATTCGATTTACTTATCACTTCTGGCCTAAAATTAGATTCTACCTGAATAATGGCTTTAATTAAGGTTTCATCAACACCATAACGGGCTGAAGCTTGTTTAATATGCTCATCAAAAGGGGTGTTTTTCCATTGAGCAGTAGAAATTGAGGCATTATTAACTCTGTGCTCTACAGGCTGGCTATTTAAAAATCGCGGTGTCTCTTTTTTCGCCGTTTGGTGATTGGGATCTGCACACCCTGCCAGCAGTAAAATTGCCAAAGGAAATATTATGTTGGTCTTCACACGTTATCCTCATCATTTCGCCCTATGCTTTATAGGAGATTATTAAAAAACACAAACCTAACGCTGTCCATTAAAAAAATGGACTAAGGATAAGCTTCTCTCATAAAAACAGATACCTTAACCAGCAGTAAGCCATGATTTGGCTGTAAATTTCATCAATTGTGAGTATTAAACAACCTTTCACACCAATAGTTACCATCGATTGTTAATTTTTATAAAGAAAGACGACAATTTACTTAACATTTATTGAAATACATGCTGTTATCTTAGTATCAGCTGTTATCAAATAGCTATTTTCACTTTCACACAGAGATAACTTGACTTTTTTGAAATGATATTGATAATCATTATCAGTTAGAGAATTCCACGAAAATTATAAGGCTATATAATATGGATATGTTCCGCTCTGTAAATAAAATTTCGCTTACGGCATTATGCTTAGTTGCCTCAATCTTCTTTATAACCCCTGCACAGGCAAAAGATAAGCTAAAAGTTGTCACGACTTTTACTATTATCCAAGATATCGCACAAAATGTTGCTGGCGATGCTGCCGTTGTTGAATCTATCACCAAACCCGGTGCAGAAATTCATGATTATCAACCAACACCAAAAGATATTGTCAAAGCGCAAAAAGCTGATCTTATTTTATGGAATGGGTTAAATCTTGAGCGTTGGTTCGAACGTTTTTTCAATGAATTACGTAATGTGCCTGCGGTCGTTGTCACTGAAGGTATTACCCCTATGCCTATTCGTGAAGGAGCTTACAAAAACAACCCAAACCCACATGCATGGATGTCGCCTAACAATGCATTAATTTATATCGAAAATATTCGTAAAGCGCTCGTTGAACACGATCCAGATAATGCCGCAATTTATAACCAAAATGCCGCGCGTTACGCTGAACAAATTAAACAACTTGATGCACCATTAAGAGCAAGATTAGCGCGTATTCCTGAAGAAAAACGCTGGTTAGTAACGAGTGAAGGTGCCTTTAGCTATTTAACCAATGATTATGGTTTTAAAGAAGTGTATTTATGGCCAATTAATGCAGAAGAGCAAGGCACCCCTCAACAAGTAAAATACGTGATTGATACCGTAAGAGAACACCATATTCCTGTCGTGTTTAGTGAAAGTACGATTTCCGATAAACCTGCTAAACAAGTGAGTAAAGAGACTGGTGCAAAATATGGTGGCGTTCTTTATGTAGACTCACTTTCTGCCCCGGGTGGAGAAGTCCCTACTTATATTGATCTACTTAATATTACTGTCGATACCATTGCGAAAGGATTTGGACAATGAATGATAAAAAAATAAATCCTACTCTTACTGTTGATAATGCAACGGTAACCTATAACAACGGTCACACTGCTATTTATGATGCAAGTTTCTCTATCACTGGTGGCACAATTTGTGCCCTAGTGGGCATCAACGGTAGTGGTAAATCCACACTTTTTAAAACCATTATGGGATTAGTCAAACCTTCAAAAGGTACCGTAACATTAAATAATCAACCTATTCAGCAAGCACTTAAACAAAATATGATTGCTTATGTGCCACAAACAGAGGAAGTTGACTGGAACTTTCCTGTACTGGTTTCTGATGTGGTGATGATGGGACGTTATGGAAAAATGGGTTTTTTTCGTATTCCATCGAAACAAGATCATGAAGTGGTTGAAGCTTGTTTAGAGCGTGTCGGTTTATCAGGCCTTGGACATCGCCAAATTGGTGAGCTATCTGGTGGGCAGAAAAAACGGGTATTCTTAGCACGAGCAATGGCACAAGAAGGCACCGTACTGTTATTAGATGAACCTTTTACTGGCGTGGACGTAAAAACAGAAAATGCCATTATTGAATTATTACGTAACTTGCGTAAAGAAGGTCACCTAGTATTAGTATCAACTCATAACTTAGGTAGTGTACCCGAGTTTTGTGATCACGTTATTTTAATTAATAGAACAGTGCTTGATAGCGGGCCAACAGAAACCACCTTTACCCAAAAGAATTTAGAGCATGCTTTTGGTGGCGTATTGCGTCATATCAGCTTATCAGGCCCTGATCTTCACGACGACGACGATCCACGTTCACTTACCGTTATTACTGATGATGAACGCGCTGCCGTTTTCTATGGTCACCATGAACAACATACTCCCGCTCATCAAAGTAAGCGTAAACAAGGAGATTAGCCATGCTAGAATTACTCCTACAACCTTTTGAGTATAACTATATGGTAAAGGCTATCTGGGTAAGTGCCTTAGTTGGTGCTGTCTGTGCCTTTTTATCTTCTTACCTTATTCTTAAAGGTTGGTCATTAATGGGAGATGCCCTCTCCCACTCCGTCGTTCCCGGCGTTGCCGGTGCTTATATTTTAGGGTTGCCGTACGCAGTGGGTGCTTTTTTTACGGGTCTACTTGCTGCTTTATCAATGACTTTTATTCGTCACATCACAAGATTACGTGAAGATGCGGTGATCGGCTTTATTTTTTCTACTTTTTTTGCTTTTGGTCTGTTGCTGGTTTCATTAAACCCTACTGCCGTCAACGTTCAGACCATTATTTTAGGGAATATTCTCGGCATTGCTGACGAAGATGTCTGGCAAGTCGTTATCATTACTGGTGTCTCTTTTCTTATTCTATTTTGTATGTGGAAAGATTTATTAGTTGTATTTTTTGATGAAGTACATGCTCGCTCTATTGGTTTATCCCCTTTAAAACTAAAAATCATCTTCTTTACCTTGCTCAGTGCATGTACCGTTGCTGCGCTACAAACGGTCGGCGCTATCTTAGTTATTGCTATGGTGGTTACTCCCGGCGCTACCGCTTATTTACTCACTGACCAATTTAAACGACTCGCTATTATCGCTATTTGTATTGGTACAGTAACCAGTGCTGTTGGTGCTTATCTAAGTTATTTCTTTAATGGTGCTACGGGGGGCGTTATCGTCACAATGCAAACCGCCCTTTTCTTATTAGCCTTCTTATTTGCGCCTAAACATGGCATGTTGGCAGCCCGTCGCCGCGCACGTCAAAGTTCACAAGCACTTATTTCACAATCCCAGCATCCAAAAGACGTTACTCAACAAGAAGAGGTGCAACTATGAATGAATTAATGGAATTTTTCATTGAACCTTTTCAATATCCTTTTATGCAACGTGCAATTATTGCCGCGGTTATCATTGGTATCGCCTGCGCTATTTTATCTTGCTATATGGTGTTAAAAGGTTGGTCACTAATGGGAGATGCTATTTCTCACGCTGTTTTACCTGGCGTGGTATTAGCTTATGTCACTGCAATTCCTTTAACGATAGGGGCTTTTCTTTCGGGCCTATTTTGCTCATTTGCAACAGGTTATTTAAAAGAGCATAGCCGAATAAAAGAAGATACGGTAATGGGAATTGTCTTTTCTGGTATGTTTGCTGTCGGTTTGGTGATCTTCGCTAGTGTAGATACTGACCAACATTTAATGCATATATTATTTGGTAATATCTTAGGTATCACCCCAGATGTGCTTATACAGATTAGTGCTATTTGTTTAATTACTATTACTATTATGCTGGTTAAACAAAAAGACTTTATGTTGTATTGTTTCGACCCTAATCAAGCAAGAATTGTCGGTCTCCCGGTCGCTTTATTACATTATGGCTTACTCTCTATTTTGGCGTTAACGATTGTCGCCTCGATGCAAGCCGTTGGGATTATTTTAGTGGTCGCCATGCTGATTTCTCCGGGGATCACCGCTTATCTATTAACGCGAAGCTTCTCTCGAATGATCACTCTCGCTATCCTTTTTTCTGTTATATCGAGTGTTATTGGTACATTTATCAGTTTTCATATTGACGGTGCCACAGGCCCTTCTATTGTACTCACGCAAGCGGTGTTCTTTATTATTGCATTACTCTGTAATCAGATTAAATTGGCAAAAATAAAACGGCAAACTAAACCCGCCAATGCCTAATGAAAATCTTTATTACTATAAAAACGGGATAATCATCCCGTTTTTTAGTTTTATACTGTATTGATTTAATTAAAGTGTTATTGTCATAGTATAAACATCGCTCGTTACTATTTGGGTCTACTAAGTAAACAACTTTGCGAGGTGTAATCTATGTGGCAGAATATTGGTCGTTTGCTTGAATCAAATTTAGGATTTTCAGCAAAGATCAGCGAAAAACACCACCTTTCAAGCGGTGATATACACCACACTTGGAAAATTCAATATGGTGAGATCCCTGTCTTTGTAAAATCTAACCTACGGGAATTTTTGCCCACCTTTAAAAATGAAGCAGAACAGCTTGAAATGTTGGCAAAAAGCCAAACGATCCGTATTCCTCGCGTATTAGGCATTGGCAATAGTAAAGATACTAGCTTCTTACTGTTAGAATTTCTGCCTGTGCAACCTTTTACACCTCACAGCGCGTATTGTTTTGGTCAACAGTTAGCTAAATTGCATCAATGGGAAGAACAACCCCGTTATGGTTTTGATTTCGATACCCATATAGATACCACACCTCAAACAAATGGTTGGGAGAAGCGCTGGAATTACTTCTATTCGGAAAAGCGTATCGGTATCCAGTTGCAACTCGCTTCAGAGAAAGGGATGGTTTTCGGTGATATAGAAGAAATCATTCAAATCATTAATCACCGTTTAGCCGATCATCATCCACAACCCTCACTATTACATGGCAACTTATGGCCTAAAAATTGTGCTGCTATAGGTCAATCTGAAGGAACGATGTTCGATCCTGCTTGTTATTGGGGTGATCGCGAATGTGATATTGCCATGTTACCGCTATGCTCTTCTGTGCCAGCCAATATTTTTGATGGTTACCAAAGCATCTGGCCTTTATCTGAAAAATTCCTATCACGCCAGCCTATCTACCAACTCTACTATTTCCTTAATCGTTGTCATTTATTCGGTGAAGAAAAAGATTACCTAGCAGCCAGAAAAATCATTGATGATTTGCTCGGCACACACTAAAACAATCTGATTTTATTTACCGATAGATAAAAATAAACCTCGCCAAATGTTATCCTGCGAGGTTTATTTTAATTAAATCAATGTGATAGATAACTACCAGCCTAAAAATTTCAGCAGAAAATAACCAATTGCGATCACAATAATAGGTGAAATATACAGCACCATGACTTGAGTAAATAGTGTATGTCTTGGCAATTTTATATTCTGCTCTAGCTCTTGCGCTGTAATACCACTTTTTAGTGCTCGTTCAATAATTAGTTGATCTTGAATATTTTCCTTTAAATATTTCACTTGGCGATACATTCTTAACCCTGATGCACTCAGTGCTAAGCCAATAAACATTAAAAAGAAGATCACAAAGAAGATAATATTCTGTTGGCTAAAACCTATTTGAGTGTTGGGTACTGGAGAATGACGCCAAAAAAAGTCTAGCCACGGGGTGTTAAATTGTACCATTTCTGCTAATACTCGAAAAAAATCATTAATCACAGCATTAACACCCTCGCCATTTGCTCTTGGCATCGCAGCTAACTCAATCAACGAAACTGTCGTTGAAATAAAGGCAGGAATAAAAATAAGCCAACCAATAACACGTTTTACGATGGCATATATTCCTGCATGTTGATAACTCATTTTGTCCTCACTCATAGAATTCGGCAATATGCACCTAAATATCCTAATCTAATTAACGGCTAATATGTCAATAATTTAATAGCTATCATTTTCTCTATTTATTTTTTAAAAGAAATAAGAAACTGATTAAAAAAGATTTTCCAATCAACTCTTGCTACAATCATTTTTCATCAACATAGACCTTATTATGGAGAGTAAACATGTCTTTTAAATTGCCCATTGAAGCCGCTATTTTTGATATGGATGGTTTGCTAATCGACTCAGAGCCGTTTTGGGCACAAGCAGAACATGAGGTCTTTGCACAATTAGGTGTCGATTTATCACTTGCTGACAGCATGCCCGACACCGTCGGCTTAAGAATAGATCAAGTTATCGAACTTTGGTATCAAGTATCACCTTGGCAAGGCGTAACACAACAAGAAGCTAAAGAGAGAATGATTGCTCGCGTTGTACAACTTATTGAAGATAAAAAACCGTTGCTCCCTGGTGTTGAACATGCCCTATCTTTATGTCAATCATTAGGTTTAAAGATAGCCTTAGCCTCAGCATCACCGCATTTTATGCTAGAGCGTGTACTTGAGTTATTTAATATTCGTCATTACTTCTCTGCTGTTGTCTCTGCAGCTGATTTAGCGCACAGTAAACCTCACCCAGAAGTCTATCTCAATGCTGCTAAGGCACTTAATGTCGCACCCATTAATTGTGTCTCTTTAGAGGACTCACGCAATGGTATGATTGCTTGCAAAGCTGCAAGAATGCGCTCAATTGTTGTGCCTGCAGCGGAGCAGTTTAATGACAAATGTTGGGGATTAGCCGATGTTAAAATTGCCTCTCTCAACGAATTAACCAAATCTCAATTATTAGGCTAACGACTTTAGTTATAGCCTATAAAAATTTATAGAAGGATATCATTTATTATCGATATCCTTTTTCTATATTAATTCTCATCCCTTATCTAAAATTTGGTTATTTTTAACACATCCGAATAAAATATTTCTGTTATTGCTTAATAATTAAGGCAATTTTTATCTTTTATGTCTGTTAGTTGCTGTAAAAACCTTTTATACTTAAGCACTGTATAAATGAACAGCAAGCGGTAAAAACCGCATATAGGCATAGATAAGGAATGACAGCCGAAGGACATTTACTTTTTTCTGTTGCAACACTCGTCTTAGCACAGAAATTAGAAATAACCCCCGTTCTTGCTCAAGGTGATTGGTTTCACATGATCCCTGCTGTCTTATTAGGTTCACTACTACCAGATTTAGATCATCCAGGCTCTATATTAGGACGCCTCTTTCGGATAATCTCATTACCGCTATCAAAACTCTGTGGTCATCGTGGCTTCACACATAGCCTACTCGCCTTTTGTGGTTTAGCCATTTTATGGGAAACACAAGTTGCGCCTTATATAGCGATTTCGGCTGATTTTTTTCACGCCCTTTTGCTAGGTTATCTAAGTCACCTACTGGCAGATATGCTAACACCATCAGGTGTACCTTTTTTATGGCCACTAAAAATGCGTTTTGCCTTACCGATTTTAGCGAAAAAAAATAGCAAAAAAGGAGAACGATTTATTTCTGTCATCATCTTAGTTGGTGCACTATTTCTGCCCCCACACCTAACTTTTTCTCTTCCCACACAAATAAATCACTGGTTACAAATGTACCACGATAAACGTACACCTTTTTAACTCTCCTTGACAGTTCTCTACTTTCCTCTATCTATTTATAGTTAATTAGTCTTTTTTATACTAATCTTCCTTGTTTTTATAACTAAACGACTATATAAAAGAATAATTGATTATAAAAAGTTATTAACAATACTGTTACCATATAGCGAGTTGATGCTGTTATATCCTTTCTTATTACCTAAGAACTCATATCGCATACAATCGCCAAATTTATATATAAAAATCTCGTTGGAGAGTTAAGATGAATTTTCCGTTAATTATTAACGTACTCGTCTTTGTTGTGCTATTACTCATCTTGGCTAAATTAAGCCAACGTCAGTGGAGCCTGTCAAAGAAAGTTCTTGTCGGTTTGGTCTTTGGGGTGGTGTTTGGGCTGGCGTTACATGCATTCTATGACGCACACGATCCTATTATTAAAGAATCTATCCTTTGGTTTAACATCGTTGGTAACGGTTACGTACAACTGTTACAAATGATCATTATGCCATTGGTATTTGCTTCTATTTTAAGTGCAGTATCACGTTTACACCAAGCATCATCATTGGGAAAAATTAGTGCACTAACCATTGGTACACTTCTATTTACAACGGCAATTGCTGCTCTTATCGGTATTGTTATAGCCAATATCTTTGGTTTAACAGCTGAAGGTCTTGTTCAAGGGGAACAGGAAGCGCAGCGTTTAGCCGCTATTCAACATAATTATATAGGTAAAGTGTCTGACTTAACTGTACCTCAATTAATTTTATCTTTTATTCCTAAAAATCCATTTGCCGATTTAACTGGTGCAAGCTCAACCTCGATTATTAGTGTAGTTATCTTTGCGGTATTCCTAGGAATGGCTGCAATAAAACTGCTTAAAGAAGATAAACCTCGCGGTGAAAAAGTATTAGCAGCGATTGATAGCTTACAAGCGTGGATCATGAAGTTAGTCCGTATCGTTATGGCATTAACACCTTACGGTGTAATGGCACTGATGACTAAAGTTGTGGCAAGCTCCAATCTGCATGACATTATTCAACTCGGTAGCTTCGTTGTTGCCTCTTATGTTGCGCTGGGCTTAATGTTTGTCGTTCATGGTTTATTAGTTGGATTTACTGGCTTAAGCCCAATTAAATTCTTCAAAAAAGCAGGACCATTATTAGCATTTGCATTTACAAGTCGTTCGAGTGCAGCCAGTATTCCATTAAATATCGAAACACAAACTCGTCGCATTGGTGTTCCTGAATCGATTGCCAGTTTCTCATCGTCTTTTGGTGCGACAATTGGTCAGAATGGTTGTGCCGGTATTTATCCTGCTATGTTAGCCGTTATGGTGGCACCAACAGTCGGTATTAATCCTTTCGATCCTCTTTGGATTGCCACTTTGGTGGGTATCGTAACCATTAGCTCAGCAGGTGTTGCCGGTGTCGGTGGTGGTGCAACCTTTGCAGCCCTGATCGTTTTACCAGCAATGGGATTACCCGTTACACTGGTTGCCCTACTAATTTCTGTGGAGCCCCTTATCGATATGGGTCGTACTGCATTAAATGTCAGTGGCTCTATGACCGCAGGTACTATTACTAGCCAAATGATGCGCCAAACAGATAAAGAGATCTTTAATCAGGAAGAAGAAGCTGAACTTAATGTGAAGTAAACCACATTAACAATTAAGTTAAATCTCTTAAAGCCAGTTTAATTTTAAACTGGCTTTTTTATTTTGATATTAATTTAACTGCCTTTTATCAATCAATAGATATGATGATCATGCATCACTAGCTCTGAGGCTTAACTTAATACCTATAAAAATATTAAGAGATGAGGATATTTGGCTGAACCAGAACGGTCTGTTAAATAAAACGAAAAGCGATTGTAGGAATTAATTAAAGCTAATGGATCACCAACAAAAATGCCAGAAACATTTCTGTCTCTGGCATTTGTAAACTGATAATTAAAAATTATTTATCGCTAATAGTTTCTTTTACTTGAGATATTCGCCACTACGTAGTGCTTCAATACGCTTATCTAATGGCGGGTGTGATAAAAATAATTCACTAAATGACTTATTACGGCCATTAATACAGAAAGCCATCATACTGCTCTCTTCTTGTGGCTCATAGCTGGTTTTTAAGCGTTGTAATGCCGCTATCATCTTCTCACGGCCAACCAGTTTTGCAGAGCCTGCATCCGCATGGAATTCACGGTAGCGAGAGAACCACATCGTAATGATACTTGCCAAAATGCCAAAGACAATTTCAAGCACCATAGAAACGCCCATGTATACCCATGGGTTTCCGTTACTGTTTTCACTCTCTTCATCGCTCGAAATAAAATTCGCCACAAATTGAGCAATGATACGGGAGATAAAGATCACGAAAGTATTCACAACACCTTGTAACAAGGTCATCGTTACCATATCACCGTTGGCAACATGGCTAATTTCGTGTGCAATAACAGCTTCCGCTTCGTCACGGCTCATACTGGCTAATAATCCGGTACTCACCGCCACCAGCGAAGCATCACGACGAGCTCCTGTTGCAAACGCATTAATATCTGGTGCATCGTAGATTGCAACTTGAGGCATTTTAATCCCCACTTGCTCAGACTGACGTCTTACAGTATCAAGTAACCAACGTTCTACTTCAGAGGTTGGATTTTCAATCACTTGACCACCAACGGATCGTAATGCCATCCATTTTGACATAAGTAAAGAAACAAATGCACCACCAAAACCAAATAGGCCAGCCATGATCATTAAACCCTGAACACTGCGGCCTTGAATACCTGTTAAAGATAAGATGATCCCGAACACAAACATGACAGCTAAGTTTGTTAACAGGAATAAGGCAATCCTCATCATATTGATACTGTTCCTATTTTATCTAATTACCACATTGCAAAAACTATCTTATAAATAAGGCTTTTTTTTATTTTATCAAGTCTTTTAACTTGTTTGCTACTAAAAACGATATAACTTTACATTTTAATAAAAGAAAATGTAATTAGTAGCTAAATTATGGAGGATTATTTTCACATAGAGGAGGAATAACAGTCTAGGCAAGATAGGCCCAAAAATAAATGCCTAGTGATGAAATTTTAACAAAATAAATTAATTGAAGGCGTTTTGTTAGATTAAAGGCTTGGATGCCAGCTTTATCTATTTTTGTACATGGCTTACCATCAGGCAAGCCATGCACCTATACAGGGATGAATTCTGTTATCCCTTACCCTATAAACAATTACATTTTAAAACGATATGTCGTTGTCATAGAGCCTGATAATGAGTGAGCACGTCGTGAGTGACCATCATACAGTTTTGGTGTGGTGTAATCATTTTCTTGTTGATGGTGCCAACCAATACCGCCACTTAACGAAATAGAAAGATTAGCCGTTGGCTTCCAGTAGCTAAATAAGCCAAACTGCCCTTGTTTTAATCTTTCGCCGGAGTAACTAAATTCACTATAGTTAGTTCGTGCACCAACAGACAACTCATTGTTAACTTTGTATGCAGCTTCTAATGCACCCATCACTTCACCATCACGCACATAGTCAATATCTGCATAAGCTGGTGAGTTAAAGCGTCCACGAGTATTCCCAATTGGGTTACGCGCAAATTGACCAACACCATTGGCTTTTTTCGCATCGGTATAAGTCACACCCGTACGAATGGTCCACGCTGATTCAGGAATACGCCATTCCATAGTACCAGCAAAGTGCCATGCATCCTTATCAAAGTTACGTTTACCTGCATTGGCATTGGTTAATGTGCGTTTTCCTTCACTGCCATAATCGTGGTAATAAACAACACCACCTAGAGTAACGTCTGATGTTAACTTATATTTTGTTTCTAAACCGTGTTGACGGAATACATCATCCGCCTGACCATAGAAATAATAGACTTTTAATGGTTTGGAATTATAGTTAACTCCCCCAGTAATAACATGGTCAATATTATGTCTAACACCATTACCATCACTGAAATACATTCTATCGATATTTGGGCTATCACGACGCATAACTTTTCCGTCGAGATACAGCAAATCTAAACTCCAATCACCCATCGCCGTATTAGTGTAATAACCGTTATAACTGTTTAATGATAAGCGCTGTGAGTTAGTAAAAATACCTGTATTCTTCAAGGTAAACCAACCCGCTTTACCATTAATTAAAACAGGATCTAAATCGAATCTCACTTTTGCAAAACGTTGACCAATTTTGTTATAGCCTTTTGCTTCACCATCATCATTATATAATATGGCACGAGAAGCGAAGTCTTTACTTGCTCCTAATTTAATACCGCCATAATAAGAAACATCGAATCCAAGAATGCCACCTAAATAGCCAGATCTGAAATCAGCTTGGAAGTTTTGACCCCAAGCATTAGCAACTTGTTTTCTATAACGTTGCTCTTGTTTATCAAAACGGTTTTCTGTTTTTAGGTATTTCCACATATTAATGGTAGTCAGCTCAAGTTCAGAATCAGAAATAAATGAGCTTTCTTTAATTGTATTTTCCCAATTCCCAGCATTAGCAGCGCTCACAGCTAAAAAACAAGGGGAAAACATAAACAACACCATTCTTTTTAGTTTCATTTTAAATTCAACCTGGTTAATAACTATTTAAATTTATTTATATTCAATAAGTTAAACAAAGTACTATTTTTATATTTAGCTAAAAGTAACGCTCGCTTAAATTGTATAAACTTAAGCCAAATCGCTATTTTTTTAGCATCAATAATGCTAGGTAGTCATCTCACCACATTGTTATTTACTTTTTTGAGCAATAAAATGCTTAAGCAAATTATAAATAACTTACCTTCTAGTCATTAATCCTTAATGAGAAAATCTATTCTAAAATTAGCGCATCTAGCGTTTATATAACTGCGCCGATGAGAAGAGATTTTGCACTTAGCATTTGGGTGAGATTTTTAATCTGTTACTATTACCTTAGTATGTCAGAATGATACAAAATTTTATGATCTGTATGCTATCGTAATTTTATGTCAACTAGAGCGATCATTGTCACAACATGTTACATTTATTGCAATAAGTAAACCATTAAATGTGAATTTAATCACATTTAATAAGGCATTTATTTTTTTATCTTATTTAATAGATAAAAATCTAGTTTTTATTTACCTTATAAAAGATTTTTTATCTAAACCTCCTTGCATTCCATTTATTTATATTTTTCAAAGCTAGTATCAAATAGATTTCAAATAAAAACTTAGATTACATGATATTAAGAATATTTTTATATAAAAGCAGTTAAATATCTTAATGAATCCTTATGTTACTGGTAACCAAATATAACTACTGAGAAAAATAGCGAAATAATAGTATGAGACGATTTTCTCACTAAAGATATAACTAAGGTTATTATAAAGCATTAGATACCAGATACTTTTTTAGACAAATATAGGGAAATAAAAACCCCCAATAATTGATTAATCAACTATTGGGGGTAAATTTGAATCACTTTCTTAAGTAGAAAAACTTAATTTAATAACTTCTTAGGTTTTAATACCTTTGCAAGATCATCCGCAATATTAGCCGTTTCATCTAAGTAAGGATCAGGGCCTTCATAATCCTTCGGCAAATCATCAAGTGATTTTAGTGGTGGCTTACCCTCTAACTTAAGACGTTGGTTAATACGCTGTAATTTTATGGCTTCTAGCTCTTTATTCTCTTTTTCGCGCTCTGCAAAATTAAGAATAATAAACTTATCTTCACCTTTGGCTTTAGCTTCATTGTAGCGCTTGATGTCGTCAAAGATATATGAAAACTCTCTATCATTCGCGATACGTTTAGCATGTTGATCCGTCAATGTAGGTAGTGCTTGTTTTATTTTCTCTGAATACTCAGACAGCTTATAATTAGCCGGTGGAATACTGTCCCAAGGTAAAGCATTATCTTCATTGCTTTCCCCCATTTCTGAATTATCAAAGCTTGGTAATAACAAGTCTGGTGTCACCCCTTTTAATTGGGTACTTCCGCCATTAATACGATAGAATTTTTGGATAGTGTACTGAACTGAACCTAAACTAGGCCAATCAGGACTTAACATCTGATCATAAACTCGTGTCAATGAACGATATTGTTGCACCGTTCCTTTACCAAAGGTTTGCTCACCGACAATTAATGCGCGACCATAATCTTGCATTGCAGCAGCAAAAATTTCAGAAGCAGAAGCACTAAAGCGGTTAACGATAACCACTAGTGGCCCTTTATAATAGACAACATCATCACGATCATAATCCTGGCGTACTCGACCATTATTATCACGGACTTGAACGACGGGACCACTTGGAATAAATAAACCTGATAATGCAATAGCTTCCGTTAACGCACCGCCCCCATTACCACGTAAATCAATAACTAAAGCAGATACATTGTCTTTAGCCACTTTTTGTAGTTGGGTTTTCACATCATTAGTTAAACCGACATAGAAACTAGGAATATCTAAAATAGCGATTTTATCACCATTAATCACTTTTTCGGTTAACTTGACCGCTCTATCTTCTAGGCGGATCTGTTCTCTTGTTAAAGTGATAGTTCTTGGCTTCGCCCCTTTTTCATCAGAGATAACTTCTAGTTTAACTTGGCTACCTTTAGGGCCTTTGATTAACGCGACAACGTCATCTAAGCGCCAACCAACCACATCAACCATGGGTTTATTATGTTGACCGACAGCGATAATTTTATCACCTACTTTTAGCGCTTTACTTTTAGCAGCCGGTCCGCCCGTTACCATGGAATTAATCATTGGATAATCATCATCCATTTGTAATACGGCACCAATCCCTTCTAATGAAAGGCTCATCTCTGAATCAAAGGCTTCCGTATTTCTTGGTGATAAATAACTGGTATGGGGATCAATTTCACGCGCAAAAGCCGTCATGATAATTTGGAATACGTCTTCACTTTGGCTTTGTGTTTGGCGACGTAATGCAGCTTTATAACGTTTTGTCAGTGTTTCTTTGATTTCACTGTCTGTTTTGTCAGAGAGTTTAAGTGTTAGCCAGTCGTATTTTACTTTTTCATCCCAAAGCTTATCTAATTCAGCTTGCGTTTTCGGCCATGGCGCTTTGGTTCTATCTAACTGAAATTTATCTTGTCCAGTGAGATCGATAGGTTGATTTAATCGATTTAAAGCATATTGAAAGCGCTCAAAACGTCTTTTTTGCGCAAGGTTAAACAGATCATATAAAGGACCTAATTCACCTGTTTTTAAATATTCACCCACTTTAGTTTTATCTTTATCAAACTGGGCAATATCTGACGCTAATAATACGTTATGGCTATAATCCAATAAATTAAGATAACGATTAAAAATCTTTTCGGAAAAACTCGCGTCTAACGAGAATTGACGATAGTGGGAACGTTCAAAACGAGCGGTGACACGTTCACTCACTGTGGAATGTTGTGGCTCTTGCTTTAATGTCGGTAATTGATTAATAGTCACCATGGCTGGCGTGGCTGGTTTATCAGCCATGACAGCAGAAGTGCCTGTTAACGCTAATCCGATAGCAAAAGCCACATTTAAAAGTTTGTTCATGCTCTGGTTGGCCTCCGTATCAGAACTTTAAATGTTCCGTGCGTACATTCATTGCCAAACCGTTAGGCAATTGTACACGTACACCCTCTTTCGCTATTTCTAGCACTGTCGCATCCATCACGCTACTTCCAACGTTAACTTTCAGCGATTGACCTACAGTAAGCACTGAGATGTCTTTGACTGGGGTTAACTTTTCAGTATTTTGGCGTGGCGCTTTGCGAGGCGCTTGATTAGCTTGCTTTTGAGGGCGAGGCTGTCGTTTTTCACCATCTTTAGGTGCTTGACGACGAGGATTTGGCTTTTTCGCTGCCGGACGTTTACTGGTCTCCTTATCACCTTCAGCTTCGCGCTTTTTAGCACGTTGCTCAGCTCGTTGAGCTTGAACGCGCGCTTTCGCTTCGGCTAATTGTGTACGAGCATGTGCAATATGCTCTGCTTCCAGCTCTCCGCAGTCGTTACCATTCAAGTCGACACGTTTAGCCCCTTCTTTTACACCATAAAGGTAGCGCCAACTTGAGGTATACAAGCGTAAGGCAGAACGTAACTGTGTCTTACTCAGCTGAGTTTCATCTTTTAGATGCTCAACGAGATCTTGAAAAATACCGACTTTCAAAGGGCGTGCTTCACCCTCAGCGATAAAACACTTAGGGAAACGTTCCGCTAAAAAAGCGATGATTTCTTTACTACTGTTCAACTTAGGTTGATTTTCCATGAAATTTCCTGATTACAACGGTTTTGCCAACCAGCGCAGGCATGAACAAGCGACATTATAATAGTGTTGCCAACAATTTCTACGGCAAACGCCTGTTATCTTACACAAAATTCACAATATTTTGCGGTATGACACGTTTTTAAATGCTCGCAGAGCACGTCACACAACGCTTTAAGCCCATTTTCATCTTTTTTATCAAAACGACCAAAAATAGGGCTATCGATATCGAGAACGCCGATAATTTGTCCATTTACCTCTAAAGGTAGAACAATTTCAGACTGACTTGCACTATCACATGCAATGTGTCCACTAAATTGGTGCACATCATTAACTCTTAGAATTTTGTTTTCTGAGAATGCCGTTCCGCAGACTCCTTTTCCAAAACCAATCCTGACACAAGCCACTTTACCTTGGAAAGGACCAAGAACTAATGAGTTACCATCATTAAGATAAAATCCGACCCAATTTATCTTGTCTAACTTCTCGTAAATCAATGCACTGGTATTAGCAAGTGATGCGATAAAGTCATTTTCACCAGACAACAAGGCTGACAAATTATCAGTGAGTTCCTGATAAAAATTTAATTGTGGCATCAGAAGATCCTATTTGCATAACGAAAGCATAACTAAAATAGATAACATATCT
Source organism: Proteus sp. G4415 (assembly GCF_963896075.1). Taxonomy (NCBI): domain Bacteria; kingdom Pseudomonadati; phylum Pseudomonadota; class Gammaproteobacteria; order Enterobacterales; family Morganellaceae; genus Proteus; species Proteus sp. G4415. The sequence goes on along the minus strand of NZ_CAWQOK010000150.1, from coordinate 7,209 downwards.
TGTAATTTAGCTTATTTTATCTTGAGGTTGAATACAGACTTTTCAATAAGTCTACAAAAAAACGATAATACACACTAAAAGCGCACAAAAAAAATCAGATACTTATTATTGTAAAATGAAAAGCGTAAATATAATAAAAATGGTAATTTGTGACCCACTGAGTATAGAGGTTTTTTTTGGGCTTAAGCTAGGATAAGCGAGAAGAAAGACCAAATAGGCGGATAAATGAGCGATTTAGTCACCAAAGAAAGCAAATCAATACATTGTCAGGAGTGTGACCACCTCGTATCACTTCCTATAGACCTCAAGCGCGGCGAAGACGCCTATTGCCCACAATGTCAAGCCAAGTTAGCGACCTATCGTGATTGGTCATTAACCCGACTATTAATTCTTTCTATCACCATGCTGATATTCGCGTCTATCGCTTTTACTCAACCTCTTATCAAGATCCATTTATTAGGGACCATGATATCAGCCAATGTTCTTGACGGTATTCGCTTAATGTCACAACAAGGCTCTCCATTAACGGCAACAATGGTTGCCTTTTGTGCCGTTGCCGCTCCTCTTAGTCTACCCATTACCATTTTATATCTCCATTTAGGGGCTCGTTTACATCTAAATTTACGTCCCGTGCTATTAATGTTAGGTAAGCTAAAAGAATGGGTAATGCTGGATGTTTATTTAATTGGCCTTGGTGTTGCCACCATAAAACTAGGCGATTATGCCACAATCTATATTGGTCATGGCTTAGTTGCTTTTTCAGCTTTAATGGTTTTAAGTCTATTAATGCTTATTAACATTAATATGGATCAACTATGGCAACAGTTTTATCCACAAAAAGAGATAAAAACGAGTCCAGCAACCTGTCATGCATGTCATTACCATTTTAAAAAGCCACCTTCGAGCCATTGCCCAAGATGTAAATCTTGCTATAGTGCTCGTCAACCAATGAGTTTGCAAAAAACTTGGGCAGCACTCATCACAGCGATGCTCTTGCTATTACCGGCAAATTTATTACCTATCTCAATCTTTTATTTAAATGGCCAGCGTAATGAAGACACTATTTTTTCTGGTGTTCTCTCTTTAATTAATTCAGGTAATACACCTATTGCAATTATTGTGTTTATTGCCAGTATCTTTGTGCCTTTCTTTAAGATAATCATTATGCTGGGGTTACTATTGAGCATTCATTTTAACTCACGTATTCACCCTCTATTGCGCATGAAACTTTATCGATTTGTCTCTTGGATCGGCCGATGGTCAATGCTCGACCTGTTTGTGATTGCGCTGATGATGTCATTAATTAATCGAGATCAGTTAATGACATTCACTATGGGACCTGCAGCTTTTTATTTTGGTACAGCTGTCATTCTCACTATCCTTGCCGTTGAATGGTTTGATAGTCGTTTATTATGGGATACTTATGCAACAAGAAGAAAACAACACACAGGCAACCCAAGCCGAAATACGTCGCAAACGTAAAATTTCGACTTTTTGGTTACTCCCTGTTATCGCTATTTTTATTGCGAGTTGGTTGCTTTTCCAACACTGGCAAGAAAAAGGCGTACAAATCACCATCGATTTTCAATCAGCCTCTGGTATTGTTTCAGGGAGAACACCTATCCGTTACCAAGGTGTTGATGTAGGTATTGTACAGGACGTGACGCTCAGTAATGATTTACGCCGAGTCATTGTTACCGCTGATATTCGAAAAAACCTTGCTAATGCATTACGTAAAAATACGCAATTTTGGCTTGTTACCCCAAAGGCCAGTCTTTCTGGTGTTTCGGGATTAGATGCCTTAGTGGGAGGCAACTATATCAGTATGCTTCCTGGAGATGGGGAAAAGCAGTTTCAATTTGTTGCTCAAGAGGTTCGTCCTAAAGCCAACATTGATAAAAACCAACAAATTATCACCTTAACGGCGGATAATTTAGGCTCTCTTAATGTCGACTCTCAAGTTTATTATCGCAAAGTTCCGGTCGGTAAAGTTTACAGCTATGCCATACGTCCAGATAATCAAGGTATTTTTATCGAGCTGAGTATTGATAAACAATATGCTCATCTGATCCGCCAAGATAGTCATTTTTGGAATGTATCCGGCTTTCAGGGCAACTTTAATCTAAAGAGTGGTGCTTCTATTAAAATGGAAAGTGTTTCTGCTTTAATTAATGGTGCTATTGCCTTTGATTCTCCGGAAAATAGTCCCCCAGCCCAAGAAAATCAACAATTTGTGCTACAGTCTGCCACTTCCGTGGATGCAGGCAAAGCCTTATATGGTGAAGATGGATTAATTATCTCATTAACCAGTGAAGAGAGCTGGGGTGTAGATGCCGGGCAACCTATTCTATTTAGAGGCATTACGATAGGACAAATTATTCAGCGCAACATCAGTGATGATGGGGTTATTTTCGATGCCATCATTGCACCTGAATATAAACACTATATTTACGAAAACAGCAAATTTGTCGCTAATAGCCGAATTAACGTCAATATGGGCTTAAATGGTATTGAGATCCAAGGAGCCACACCTCAAGAGTGGCTTGAAGGCGGTATCCACCTTATTCCGGGTAGCCAAGGCGCCCCTAAAGAACAATATCGCCTTTATCGCAATGATTTTTATGCTAAAGCAAGTATTGAGGGCAATGAGTTACCTGTCACTTTGACACTTAAAGCAGCTAGTCTACCGGGTATTCAAAAAGGTTCCGTGGTGCTTTACCACCAATTCCAAGTTGGAGAAATCGTCGATGTACGGCCTTTAATGGATGAATTTGATATTGATGTCCATATTTCTAAACAATATCGTCACCTGCTTACTGAAAAGAGTGTGTTCTGGACTGAAGGTGCTGCGAAGGTTTCATTAAATGGTGCGGGATTAACGGTAGAAGCAACGCCGCTAAACCGTGCCTTAAAAGGCGCGATAAGCTTTGATAACTTTGAAAATATTAATAACAATGTTTCAAGATATAAACTTTATCCTAGCGAAACGAGTGCTAGAGCCATTGGTGCTCAAATTACTTTAAAAACCTACGATGCCAGTAAACTTTCTGAAGGAATGCCTATTCGTTATCTAGGTATTGATATCGGTCAGGTGGAAACGCTAACCCTTTCTGCGGATAAAAAAGCGGTGAGTGTATCAGCGGTACTCTACCCTGAATATGTGAAAACTTTTGCACGCTCAGGAAGCCGATTTGCGGTAGTCACCCCTGAGTTAACCGCTTCAGGGCTCGATAATTTAGATTCTCTTATTCAGCCTTATATCAAGGCAGAGCCAGGCAATGGTGGCGTATACCGCATATTTGAATTACAAACGGCAAATATTACCGACTCTCGGTATCTAGACGGCCTTAACCTTGTATTGAATGCGACTGAAGCAGGATCTGTGCAAATTGGCACACCTATCTATTATCGTGGTTTAGAAGTAGGTGCGGTAACCGGACTAGAATTAGGTAATATGTCTGACAGGGTATTGATCCACATTAGAATTAGTCAGAAATATCAATATCTGGTACGTAATAACACAGAGTTTTGGCTTTCATCAGGTTATAACTTCTCATTTGGTTTAACTGGTGGAGTATTCCGCAGCGGTACATTTAAGCAGTTTATACGTGGTGGCATTACATTTGCTACACCGCCATCAACCCCACTCCAGGCTAAAGCAAAACAAGAGCAGAATTTCATTCTCAATGCTAAAGAGCCAAAAGAGTGGAATGAATGGGGTACTGCGATACCTAAGCCATAAACGGTAATATCATCAACTTTATTTAACACATTTATTTAAAACGGATCACAAAATTTGATCCGTTTTTTTTATTGCTAAAAAATACTTTGGAAATGACTTCCATTTATACTATGCTTAAAACTGTCCGATTAAAAAGTGCTCACCATGCTGTTCACTTTTAAGCTTAAACTATGAAAGCACAACACAACATCGCATAACCTTGGAGCTATAGCATGAATAAAACAACCTTAAAAATTGCTTGTTATGAAATTGAAGATGTTACTTTGAAACACTCTTCCGATAATCAACTCACTTATGTTCATATTCCATGTGATTATGATAAAGAGTTTTGTATGCAATTAGATGGATGGGATGAAAACACCAGCATTCCTGCGCAACTGAAAGATAAAAATATTCTGCTTTATCGTCATGCCTATGACAAAGAAAACCACCATTGGATTTTAAAAGTAGCCTAATCGCATGTTAAAGCATCGTAAAAAAAGCCAGGTAAATCATTTACCTGGCTTAGGGAAAAGGCTCATTGCGAGCCGTGCGCTAAAAAGTGATACTGAATGAGAAAATAGCGTGTAAAAAACTGCTTATGCCACATCTATTTCACAACCTTATTGTTAAATAATAGCTAACAATATGTAAAGATCCAGTAAACACCCCTACCACACTTCATATTCTTTATAAAAAATCAAATAACTCATTTTTTATCTTTTAAATCAAACAAATAACAAATGTGTTTTTTTTATTGCAACTCAATCAAATGATTAGTTTTTTTCACAAAGAGACAAAAATGCACTTTCTATAGCTTCCAGTGATTTTTTCTTATCAGGTGTATTGGGATCAGGAAGTAGAATACTATCAATCAGTTGAGCATTAACTTTGCCACTTTTCATTTGTTCCATGGCAATATTATTAAGTGGATATTGAGCTAAAGTTGCGGGATTAATCACAAACCAAGCACCATCAGCACGACAATTTAGCATGACTTCTTCACGGGTGAATGGCCAAGCATCACCAAACTGAAGCTTACTGACTGTTGATATTGGTGCACTGAAAGTTTGAAAAGAAAAAAGCATCAATATGCCCGCAAATAAAAAACGTTTCATGGTTATCTTCCACTTAAAAAAATAGATTAATACAAGTATATATCAATCTATACAGGTGAGTTAATCGCAAAAATGGCCACTGTCAAAATAACCATAGTACCAAGTAATAACTCAAACCAACTATTAATAAGCAACCATTGAAAGTTATTCTTCTTACGGATATGAGGCACTAATACATACCTATTCACTAATGCCAATCCTAACATCAAGGCAACAAAGGCTATTTTTAGCCATAACATACTTTGGTACTCTGAGGAAAGTTGTGTCGTTGCAGGCCAACCGGGGAGTAACATAATGGCACTCACAATCCCACTAGCTATAACCAATAAAACAGCGAAGTGACCGAATAATGAAAAGCGTTTCATGGTGGCAATAATAGGCTTGATCATGCCATCAGCTAATTCATCTTTATTACGCAAAAACTGTAAGCACACAACAAAAGGCCATAAACCACCAAACCAATACGCTCCACTAATAAGATGGATACTCTGATTTAGTTTATAAATTACGGCTTCACTACCTGTAAACATGGCACTATGGCCAATAAAAGCATGCAGCACAAGCATCAATGTTGAGATAAGTAACAGACTAATATTTCTAATGCTACGTTGATGAATAAAGAGAGCGATTAATGCGAGAGAGGATAAAACTAATTGCCATTGCCAAATTTGGCCAAAAGAGGTTCCCAATACAGCTTGCCATATCGTTAGCGACCAAGCATCTTGCCAGCCATCTCCCATAATGCCTGATTGCACTATCATCCATAAATAAGTGGAAACAAATACAGTGATAGTGCTAATCGCCAATGCTGGGCGTAAGCGTACTTGAATAAGAGGAACAAACTTTTCTTTAGCGAGAATGGCAGCCGAACAGCTCAGTCCGAACATGAACATGACTGCCACAAAATGAAAAATTCGGCATAAAATATAAACGTCTTCAGGAGTCATTATTTTACACTAAATTGATAAGAACCTTTTGTTTTGTGCCCATCGACAGAAACAACACTCCAATCTACAGAGTAGTTCCCTTCTGCTAATTCACCTTCTAATGGCAATAACAATTTTGTATTGTTAACGGGATCAAGACTTAATTTACCGACAGTAATTTCTTTACCCTCTTTATCAGTGACTTTTACTTTACTAAAGGCCAACTCAATCCCTTCAGAGAAATCGAGTGTAATCACTTTTGGTGCTTGCGCTTGTTCAATAGCCGCACCCTCTGCAGGTAATTGTGATTTTAGATGTGCGTGTGCTAAGGCTTGTTGGCATGACATGCCTAAAAATAAAACAGCGATGGCGGATAATTTGCCCCATGATGTCTTAAGTGTGTTTAATGACATAATAACCTCTTAAATTACAGGTGATTTTTCTATTTATGATAAAGAAGATTTTATAGCAAATTGACTTTAATATCTGCGCTTCTTTATCGTTGAAATAAAAGGTTGTGAACTAGCACTCAAAATATAACTTATTTAGCGCCATTTTTGTTTCAAATATCACCCTTTTTACACTTAACAAAAATATAATACTTTAATTGACACACTACACAGTTCAATACATAACCAAATAATCTAAAAGCCAAACTAAAATAGGCTATAAATCGACGACTCAAACTAGAGAATAGAAAGAACAGAAAATAGACAAAATAATAATCAGCAAAGCTTAAGAAATGATTAAATTAAAGGAGTAGAAAAATAAAAAATCGATTACGTCTATATAAAATAGTTATATGGATATGCAATATTGCACTAACTGGGTCGATAAAAAAAGCTCTACTGTGCGATTACAGTAGAGCTTGTTATGTTAATCTGAGCAATGCTTATATGCACTTAGCCAACCAGGTTAAAACAGCAGTATAGTTATTCTTATTATTTAAATATGTGCGGATGTAGAAAGAGCACTTAAGTCTTTATCTAACAAGAACAATGCCTTACCACCATCACCGACCATAGCAAGTTTATCCAGAATAGATTTAAATAACTTCTCTTCTTCATGTTGTTCAGCAACATACCATTGTAAGAAGTTAAATGTTGAGTAATCTTGTGTTGTCATTGCTAGGTGAGCAAGTTTATTAATTTCAGCTGTAATAAACTTCTCGTGCTCATAAGTTTTAGTAAATAAATCAGATAAAGATAAAAATTCAGCGGGTGGTGCTTCAATAGTCCCTAACAAAGGCATAGCACCTGTATCACTTAAATAATCAAATAAGCGTTGCATATGCTCCATTTCTTCACGGGAATGTGCTTTTAAAAATTTGGCAGCACCATCAAATCCTTTATCATCGCACCAAGCGCTCATCTGCAGGTAAAGGTTAGCTGAATAAAACTCAAGATTCAGCTGTTCATTGAGTTTATTGATCATATCTTGATGT